>JBFIDC010000125.1:0-8836 GCA_041581495.1 Nocardioides sp.
CGAGGTCCTGGAGCATCTGTCGCTGGACGCGAGCAAGCTTGTTGATCACCTCGACCATGTGCACCGGGATGCGGATGGTGCGCGCCTGGTCGGCCATCGCCCGGGTGATCGCCTGGCGGATCCACCACGTGGCGTAGGTCGAGAACTTGTAGCCCTTGGTGTAGTCGAACTTCTCGACCGCGCGGATCAGACCGAGGTTGTCCTCCTGGATGAGGTCCAAGAACAGCATCCCGCGGCCGGTGTAGCGCTTGGCGAGGGAGACGACCAGACGCAGGTTGGCTTCAAGCAGGTGGTTCTTGGCGCGACGGCCGTCCTCGGAGATCCATTCGAGCTCCTCGAGCGTCTTGGCAGCGATCTTGCCGCCCTTGGCCAGCTTCTCCTCGGAGAAGAGCCCGGCCTCGATCCGCTTGGCGAGCTCGACCTCCATCTCGGCGTTGAGCAGCGGGACCTTGCCGATCTGCTTGAGGTAGTCCTTGACCGGGTCGGCGGTGGCACCCGCGACGGTCACCTGCGCGATCGGCTCGTCGGTCTCATCGCTGGAGGAAACGACGAACGTCGAGGTGGCCGACTCCTCGGCCTCCTTGATGGTCGGGTCGGTGGCGACGTCCTTCTCGAACTGGTCGTCGGGGATGTCGGGCAGCACCTTCTTGCCGTCTGCTCCGACGACCACAGCAGTCTCGGGAGCCGCGGCGGCCTTCTTGGCGGCTGTCTTGGCCGCTGTCTTGGCCGGGGCCTTGACGGCAGCCTTCTTCGCCGGCGCCTTGGCGTCAGCCTTCTTGGCGGGCGCCTTGGCGGTCGCCGGCTTCTTGGTCGACGTAGCGGCGGCGGCGCGCGTGCTCGTGGGTTCGATGTGAACCGAGATGCCGTGCTCGCTCAAGTGAGCCAGGAGGCCTTTGAGGTGCGGAGGCGCGATGTCGGCCTCGTCGCTGGCTCTCCTGACCTGCTCTGGGGTCAATGATCCGGTCTTCCGCCCTTCCTCCACGAGAGCGGTCACCACAGGGTGGGCCAGCACAGGAGCAGGGATCTTACGTGCGTTCGAGGACACGAACACCTCTCGTCAAACGTGAGCAAACTTGCGTGTGGGCGCGGCACGACCCGCTGTCGTCAAGAGCCGCGTTCACATTCTGCCACGGCCATGGGGAGGGCCCTACATCGATGTCACCCAGCCGCTTTGGCGGCGGCCTTCTTGGCCTTCTTGAAGTCCCGGACCTTCTGCAACGAGTCCGGGTCGACGACGTCGGCAACCGAGCGGAAGCCGTCCTTCGCGTAGTCCCCCACGGCGGCCTCCCAGCCCGTCGGTCGTACGCCGAGTCGCTTGGCGAGCAAGGCCACGAAGATCTGGGCCTTCTGCTTGCCGAAGCCCGGGAGCTCCATCATCCGCGCCAGCAGTTCCTTGCCGGTGCCGGCCTCCGACCACAGGCGAGCGGCGTCGCCGTCGTAGCGTTCCTCGACCAACGCGGCCAGGGCTTGGAGTCGGGCGGCCATCGAACCCGGGAACCGGTGGATCGCCGGTGGCGTCGCGCACAGCGCGGCGAACTCCTCGGGGTCGGCGGCGGCGATCGCGGCCGGGTCGAGTGAGCCGAAGCGCTCCACCACCTTCGCCGGCCCTCTGAAGGCGTGTTCCATGGGGTATTGCTGATCGAGCATCATCCCGACGAGGAGCGCGAACGGGTCGTCGGTCAGCACCTGGTCGGCAGTGTCGTCGCCGGTGATGTGGATGGCCATGGCGCCATCATCTCGCGGAGGCAGAGGCCAACGCCCCCCAGGCGGCCTCGATCTCTGCGCTGGTGCGCACGGCCCCCGTCTGGAGGTACTCCATGGCACGCAGTGAGGCCTCGTGCGCGTCGATGCTCGACCCGGCGACGGCGTCCGAGACCACGCGGCAGTGGTAGTCGTGCTGGTGGGCGTCGACGAACGTGTAGTGCACGCATACGTCTGTGTGACCACCCACGAGCACGAGGGTCTAGGCCTTGAGCCCTTTGAGAAGGATCTCGAAATCGGTCCCGAAGAAGCACGAGTAGCGGCGCTTGCGGATCACGTAGTCCTCGGGTCCCACCTCCAGGTCGGCGGCGATCTCGGTGCCCGGGTCGCCCTCGAGCAGGTGCACTCCCTCGGCTCCGTCGAGCTCGCGTCCGAAGTCGACGCCGTCGCGACGGTGGGCCTCTTGGAAGAACACCACCGGAACACCCGCATCTCGTGCGGCCCGCACGAGATGGGGGGCTCGGTCCATGGCGGATTGGTAGTCGGGCATGAACGGGATGCCGCTGCCCTCATCGTCGGTGGTCGGGCCACCCTGGATGTCGATCACCACCAACACGCTGCGTCCGACCAGCACCGGATGGTCGACGGCCACCACTACGGCGCTTTGACAGCGAGGACCGGGCAGCCGGCGCCCAAGAGGATCTGCTGGGCGTTGCTGCCGAGGATGAGTTTGCCGACCGGCGAACGTCGTCGCAGGCCGATCACGATCAGTTCGGCACCGGTCTCGTTGGCGATCTCGATGAGGTCCTCGGCGGGATCGAGACCGCGCACCAGCGTGCGGACCTCGAACTCGACCCCGGAGGCCTCGACCTGAGCCGCGACCTCAGCCATCGCCGCGTCCGTCTTCACCGACTCCTTGCCGTCGTAGGCGTCCCCGCCTCGATGGGAGTTGACCACCACCAACCGCGCACCCCGCAGTCGCGCCTCCCCGATCGCGGCAGCCACGGCCGCCTGGCCCTCCGGTTTGGGGACGTAACCCACCACCACTGCGCCCATCCGTGCCTCCTTGTGTCGCTGGTCTCAGCAATCTAGTCCCATGTGTGGACCGGCTCATTGGTATGCATGCGCTCGCGGTAGTCGAGCAGGGTGCGTCGCAGGGCGTCGAACCGCTCCAGATCGGCATAGTTCGACATGCGACGCACGAACCACTCGGCACCGTTGATGCCGGTCAGACAGCGTCCCTCGATGATCCCCAGCAGTCGGTCCGACGTCGCACTGTCGACACCCCAGGACTCCAGCCCCGTCCGCGCAATGGGGAGCAGCCGACGCAGGACCAGTTCGGTCGCACGGACCTGGCCGATCGCCGGCCAATAGACCTGCGCGTCGATCCCGTGCTGGGCGGCCACGTGGAAGTTCTCCTCGGCGGCGCTGAAGGACATCTGCGACCACAGGGGCCGCTCGTCGTCGGCCAGGGCACGCACCAGGCCGTAGTAGAGCGCCGCGTTGGCCACCGTGTCGGCAACCGTCGGCCCGGCGGCCAGCACCCGGTTCTCGACGCGCAGGTGTGGGACGCCGTCGGCGATGTCGTAGACGGGTCGGTTCCAGCGGTAGATCGTGCCGTTGTGGAGGCGCAGTTCGGAGAGCTTGGGCGTGCCTCCGGCCTCGAGGACGGCCAGCGGGTCCTCCGCGTCGGTGATCGGCAGGAGCGCGGAGAAGTAGCGGACGTTCTCCTCGAAGAGGTCGAAGACCGATGTCACCCAGCGCTCGCCGAACCAGACCCGAGGCCGCACGCCCTGTGCCTTGAGTTCTTCGCTGCGGGTGTCGGTGGCTTGCTCGAACAGGGGGATCCGAGTCTCACGCCACAACTGACGGCCCAGCAGATAGGGCGAGTTCGCCCCGACGGCCAACTGGATGGCCGAGATGGCCTGCGAGGCGTTCCAGTAGTTCGCGAAGTCGTCGGGCGAGGTCTGCACGTGCAGTTGGGTGCTGGTGCACGCGGCCTCGGGGACGATCGAGTCCGAGACCTCGTCGAGCCGCTCGTGATTGCCGACGCCGACGATCGAGATGGCCATGTCTTCGCCTCGTGCGGCGAGGATCTGTTCGCTCAGCAGCTTGTAGCGCGGGTTCGCGCTGATGCTGCTCAGGCTCATGTGGCCCTCGGCCAGGGTCGGCAGGATGCCGATCATCACCAGGTGGGCGTCGACCTCTGACGACTTGGCATCGGCGTCGTTGAGACTGTTGCGCAGCGTCGTCTCGAAGGTGTTCAGGCCGCCTTCACGCAACTTGGCCGGTGGCACGTTGATCTCGATGTTGAACTGGCCGAGTTCGGTCTGGAAGTCGGGGTCCGCGATCGCCGCCAGCGCTTCGGCGTTCTTGAGCGCCGGGTCGCCGTTGGTGTCCACCAGGTTGAGTTCGACCTCGAGCCCCGTCATCGGGTCGTCGGTGTCGAAGCGGGCTTCGCGCAGCATCCGGGCGAACACATCGAGACAGCGGCGGACCTTCTCGCGATAGCGGGTCCGATCAGCGCGGGAGAACTCTTGCGCGTCGACCTCTTCGCCCATACCGGGAGACGCTAACCCGCTTCCTCCTCGATCGATAGGGCGGCGCCCTCGCCCCACGTGGATGGCGGCACCGCCCGACCCAGCAGTTCACTGACCAGATCGGCCAACGAGTTGTCCGGTTCGACCTCGAGGCAGCGGTCCACGGCACACCAGGCAAGGGCTCCGTTGCCGGCCAGCCACGAGGCGAATGCGAGAACCGCGGCGGGCCCGCCGACCAGTTGGGCCGGTGAGCGCTGCACAGCGTCGGTCCACAGTTCGACGTGCTGGGCCGCATCGTCGCGCCCCATCCCCGACCAGGCGGCGTCGCGGCCCGGCACGTGCTGCATGCCGAGCAGGACCGCCGCCAGTTCGGCGTTCTCGAACCGCCCGTGGCCCAAGGCGCGCCAGACCGCGACTGCCACCTCGGTGGGCGTGGCCGGGACAGCCCGTCGGGCAGCCTTCTCGACCAGTGCCACGCCCGCTGTGGGTTCGAGCCGAGCGGCAAGCTCTTCACGCGAGCGGGAGACCACCTGGCCTTCGAGCACCGAGTCGACCCGGAACCGGTGCGCGGCGACGTCGTAGGGCACACCGGGCTGACCCGGCAAGAACCACTGCGTGCCGTCGGCACGCAGATCCATCCCCACCTCGATCCCGGCCGAAACAAAGGCACCGCGCAGTCCGTCGAGAACCGAATCCGCCAGCTCCGCACGGGTCGAGTAGGCCACGAACATCACCCTGCGGATGAGGTGTTGCCTCGCGGGCTCGAGCAGGAGGCCGATGACCTCCTCGGAGCGCGTTTCGTCGGGAGGCAGGTCGACGCGCGCGTGGAAGGTCTCGCGCCCACCGAAGGTCAACATCACCAAGGACTCGGCGGGCTCGAAGCCGAGGATGACCGGCACGGCGGCCAGCACGTCCTCGGGGCTGCGGCAGATCAGTGAACGGGCGGAAGCGGGTGAAGTGGTCATGGCTGGGACGCTGCCCGGCCACGCCCACCGTCGGGGCGAGACGATGGCGGCCCTGTGGATGAACGCCGACCCGCCTCCCCTGTGGACAGGCGCGCGTCCGAGGCGGGTGGGGATGCCGAGAGGTACGGTGCGGCCGTGCGCGACCATGCCTCGGTCCTCCACCTGGACCTAGACGCGTTCTTCGCCGCGGTCGAGCAGCGCGACAAGCCCTCGCTGCGAGGCAAGCCGGTCGTGGTGGGCGGCGTCGGCGGTCGCGGGGTGGTCGCGACGGCGTCCTACGAAGCGCGCAAGTACGGCGTGCGCTCGGCGATGTCGACCCGCGAGGCCCGATCCCGTTGTCCCCATGCCGCGTTCTTGTCCGGGCGCTTCCACGCCTACCGCGACGCGAGTCGGATCGTGATGGGTGTGCTGCGCGAGGTCTCGCCCCTGGTCGAACCGCTCTCCCTCGACGAGGCGTTCGTCGACCTGGAGGGCGCCGACCTCCCCGATCTGTCCATCGAGACGGTGACCCGACTGGCCGAGCACATCCGGGCCGAAGTCAACCGCGCCACCGATGGGCTCACCGCTTCGGTCGGCCTGGGTTCCTCCAAGTTCATCGCCAAGGTCGCCTCCGAACTCGACAAGCCCGACGGCCTGGTCGTGGTCGCGCCTGGGACCGAGCAGGAACTTCTGCGACCGATGAACGTCACCGTGATCCCCGGAGTCGGACCCGCCACCACCGAACGGTTGCGCCGCGTCGGCATCCACACCGTCGCCGAACTCGAGACGATCAGCCTCGATGAACTGGTCCGACTGGTCGGGAACGCACATGGCCACACGCTGTTCGCCCTGGCACGCGCCCAGGACGACCGGCCGATCGAGCCCGAGCGGGAGACCAAGTCGGTCAGCCAGGAGGGCACCTACGACACCGACCTGACCGACCGCACCCTCATGGAGCAGCTGCTGACCCGTCAGGCCGCCGACGTGGCGCGCCGGCTGCGCAAGCACCGCCTCTCGGGTCGAACGGTGACGATCAAGGTCCGACTCCACGACTTCACCACGCTCAGCCGATCAACGACGCTGGCCTCCCCCACCGACACCGCCGCCACCATCGCGCGCCTGGCCCGAGGACTACTCGGCGACCTGGACACCTCCGGGGGCGTGCGACTCCTCGGTGTCGGTGTCAGCGGTCTGGCCGACTGGATCCAAGAGGACCTGTTCGGCGACGACGAGGACGACGAGGAAGAACCCAGCGATCTCCCCGAACTCCCCCAACCGCGCGGAGGCGGCCAACGGCGTTGGTCGCCCGGCATGGACATCGAACACGCCGAGATGGGTCGCGGTTGGGTGTGGGGTTCGGGACGCGGCGTCGTCACGGTTCGCTTCGAGACCGCACAGACACCGGCCGGCCCCGTGCGCACCTATCCCGAGGACGACCCGGCACTAAATGCATGGCTTCCACCCGCATCGGAGGCCTAGGGTCCGGGCGTGGAAATCCGAGACATCGACCTCAACGATGACGCGCAACTGCACACCGCCTACGCCATCGAGCAGCGAGCCCGCCGAGTCGGCCGTGAGCAGATGCCGCACTGGACGCGCGAGGAGTTCTGTGGGGCGATGCGCACCCCCGACAGCGGGGAGCGCCAATACATGCGCGCCGCCTATGAGGGCGAGACGATGGTGGGCTTCAGCGTCACCTGGCATCCGCTCCTGGACAACACCGAGAAGTGCTGGGGCGAGATCAGCGTCGATCCTCCCGTGGTGCGCCGCGGCGTCGGCTCGGCCCTGCTGGACGACATCGAGGCGACCGCCGCTGCCAACGACCGCACGATGGTGATCATCGTCTCGAGGGTTCCGGCCGACCAGCGCGACACTCACCCCTACTCGCTCTTCGCTCAGACGCGGGGCTACTCCTTGGGCAACCTCGAGATCGTGCGGCACCTGTCGCTCCCGGTGCCCGAGGAGCGGATCTCGGGCTGGATCGAGTCCGCCGCGACCGCCCATGAGGGCTACGAGATCGTGACGTTCGCCGACGAGTTCCCCGAGCACCTGGCCGAGTCGCTGTGCCTGCTGCTGGGCCAACTGGCCGCCGACGCGCCCACCGGATCGATCGACTTCGAGGAGGAGGTGATCTCGCCCGAACGCCTCGCCGACCGCTACGCCACCGCCGCGGCGATGGGTCGCTCCATCTACGAGACCGTGGCGCTCGCACCCGATGGAGTCGTTGCGGCCCAATCCACCTTGGCGGTCTCGAAGGGCGAGAGCCCTCACGTGTTCCAGTGGGGCACCTTCGTGCATCGCGAGCATCGAGGCCACCGACTCGGGCTCGCGACCAAGGCGGCCAACCTGCTCGCCGTCCAGCGTGCGCACCCCGACAAGAACCTCGTCACCACACAGAACGCCGAGGACAACGGCTACATGGTGGCGATCAACGAGCAGATGGGCTTCGAACCCGTCGAGGCGGCTCTCGAGTGGTGCAAGACCATCTGAGCGACATCACCTGAACGGCGTGAAGCCGACCGAGTCCCCCGGCCTGAGTTGGGCGCACAGCCACAGGTCTTCGAGCTCCACGACCGCGGCGACCGGGTAGCCCCCGGTGGGTGGGTGGTCGGCGAGCAGCACCACCGGTTGCGAATCCGGCGGCACCTGCACCGCGCCGAGCACCATGCCCTCGCTCGCCAGTTCGCCGGAGGATCGCGCGATGGCGGGACCGCTGAGCCGAAGGCCGATCCGGTTCGAGGACACCTGCACCTCATAGGACGCCTCGCACAGCGCCTGACGCGGGTCATCGGCGAACAGCCACGGGTGTGGCCCCGGATGCAGTCGGAGTTCTCTGGGGCGCGGAGACCGTGGCGTGTCCAGCGGCCGCGGTGCGCCTACTGCGGGCCCCACAGGGAGTCGGTCACCGTCACGCAGAGGGGGTGGACCGATCCACGCAAGGGTGTCGGTGGCCCGGGACCCGAGCACCGGCTCGACAGCAATGCCCCCGGCGAGCGCCAGATAGGTACGCACGCCCTCGCGCGGCGGGCCCACCCGCAGCGTGGCGCCCCCGGGCACCCAGCAGGCCTGCTGGTGGCCGACGTGGCGCCCCTCCACCTCGGCCGGTGCCGAGGCGCCGGTGATGGCGACCCAGACCCCGTTGACCGGCTGAACCTCCAGGCCACCCAGGGTGAGTTCGAGCACTGCCGCCTCGGGCGCATTGCCGACCAGTCGGTTGGCCAGGCTCGCCGCCGGCTGATCCAGCGCCCCTGCGCGCGGAACCCCCAGGTGGGCCAGACCGATCCGCCCGTGGTCCTGCACGGTGGTCAACGGGCCGGCGGTGAGCACGGTGAGCCAATTGGCCGGGGCGCTCACGTCGCCACCAGTCGGACCCGGGTTCCCGGTGCAAGCAGTGCGGGAGGGTCGGCTCGGTCGTCCCACAACGTCAGGGAGGTGCGTCCGATGATGCGCCAGCCTCCAGGGGACGCGGTCGGGTAGATCCCACACCAGGCGTCGGCCAGGGCCACCGACCCGGCGGGGATGCGCGGGCGCGGGGTATCGAGTCGGGGGACGGCCAGGTGCTCTGGAAGACCGCTGAGGTAGGCGAACCCCGGAGCGAAGCCACAGAAGGCCGAGACCAGTTCGACCCGGCTCATCACTTCGACCACCCCC
>JBFIDC010000126.1:0-8818 GCA_041581495.1 Nocardioides sp.
GAACGAGCCGCTGCCCTCATGCGCGAACAGAAGCGTCGCGAGCGCCGCCGCCAGATCATCACGATCGCCGGCGTGGTGACCACCATGGTGCTGCTGGTGGCGGGCGGGTTCTTGATCCAGAGCCTGCGCGACGACGCGGGGCAACCGCTGACCGAGGGCGGAACGCCCAGCGGGACGACCGACACCTACGCGGTCGTGGTCGGGGAGGCCGATGCGCCCACGACGATCACGATCTACGAGGACTTCCAATGCCCCGTCTGTGGGGTCTTCGAGGAAGCCGTCGGCGAACGACTGCACGCAGCGATCGAGGCGGGCGAGGTCAAGGTCGAGTACCGCATGGTGTCCTTCCTCGACCGGGCCTCGACCAACGAGTACTCCTCGCGCGCCCTCAACGCCGCCGCCGTGGTGCTGGACGCGAGCGGAATCGACCCCTTCGTGGCCTTCCACGCCCTGCTTTTCGAGAACCAACCCGACGAGGGTGGCCCCGGACTCAGTGACGACGAGTTGATCAGCCTCGCCGTCGAAGCCGGTGCCGACGAGGACGCGATCCGTCAGGGAATCGAGGACAAGGTCTTCGAACAATGGGTGCTCAACACTCAAGACGAGATGTCCAAGAACGACGTCAATGGCACCCCGACGGTCTTTATCAACGGGGAGTCCGCCGGCACGGCATTGCAGGACTCGATCGACGCGACTCTGGACGCACTCGGCTGATCGCCGCTGCGTCCCGACGCCGAGTCACCTCGCCAATCGGCGATCTCTTCGGCTTCACAGGACCTTTACAAGACTTTTGTCACCCCTGCGGGTGAAAACGAGTAACATCCCCGGGTATGAGTTTTTCTCTCCTGACTGCGGAGGGCAGTCAGGTCACCGGAGGGATGAGGTTCATGAACCTCTCAACAACCGCCGTACTTGCGGCGTCGCGCACCGTCTTGCTCAACGGCACTCCTCGGAGCGCAGCCACCTGGGGGGAAGCTGCGGACGCGACGTCCCGCGGGGTCGTGGGTGATCGCACGGTTCAATCCTCGGCGGAAGCCGATGCGGTCACTCACGCCCGCGGCGGTACGCCCTTGGCGGAACTCAGCGTTCCCGAACTCGTCGACCTCGCCAAGGACGGAGACCTTGACGCGTTCGGCGAGCTGTATCGCCTCCATCGTTCATCCATTCACCGGCTCGTGAAGTCCTATACGAGTTCGAGTTCCACCGCCGATGACCTGACCTCTGAGACGTTTGTCCGAGCCCTGCGCGCGATCGGTGACTTCAAGACCGAGGGCGAACACTTCGGCGCTTGGTTGCGCAAGATCGCTCGGAACCTGGTGGCCGATCACTATCGGGCCAAGCATCAGCGTCTTGAACTGTGTACCGACGACGTCTATCGGCACGTCGGGCGCGTTGGCCGCCTCGACCGGTCGGTGGCGCCGGCCTCGGAGTCGATGGACCACGTCGACCTCGACGCGGCACTCGCCGGGTTGCCGCCCAACCAACGCCGGTGCATCACCTTGCGCTTCCTTGCCCAGGTCAACCTCGCCGAGACCGCAGACCTCCTGGGATGCACCATCGGCGCCGCCAAGCAGTTGCAGTGGCGAGCCCTTCGCAACCTCGCTCGTCTCATGTCCGAGGAAGCGGTGGCCTGATGACGCCCTGGTTGGGCCTCCTGGCCAATGCCGGCGTCGTGCTGATCTGCGTAGGCGTCTTGTCGTTGCTGATCGGCCACCCTCTGCGCACAAACGATCCGACCTCGGTTGCCGCCAAGCAGAAGTCTCGAGCCCGACGGATCGCGATCACGGTCTGCATCCTGACGCTGGCGACGGTGCCTCTCGTGGATGCCCTGAACCGGACGGCCCGCTCCTTCCTCGGCGAGCGTGGCATCTTGGATGCCAGCGGTGCTTGGCGCTGGGAGGCACTGACTTTGGCCGGGATCGTGGTCGGAGCCGCCAGCTACTTCCTCTACATGCGTCGAGTCGGCCGCCAGGCACCGTCCGATGGATCCGACGCCTCAGCCGCCGCGCTCGCGCCGGGCCACGATGCCGACGGGTTCGGCCAACTAACGACGAACGATGCGAACACACTGTCCCGCGACCCCTCCTTGGTGTTCCAGGACGCGATGCTCCAAGCCATGGTCACCGCCAAGATGGCCATCGAGGTGGAGCAACCCAGCACGGCCAGTGACGTGCTGGAGCGAGCCATTGCCTCGGCGGGAGAAGTCCTCGCGCGCGTGGCGCAGGCGCCCTCGCGGGTGCCGAGCCTGGCTCATCCGGCAACGCTTCGAGGCGGGCCGAATGGCAGGAGACCCGCGGGCTAGCACAGCGCGTGTCAGGGGGCGAAGGCGATGGCCGGAGGGGGCCAGAGGGGGATGTGGGGATGATCGAAAACGACCCGGTCGAGGTCGGGTGTGCCATCAACGGCCGACCCGACCCGGCGAGCAACAAACTGGTCGACGACGTCGAAGAGTGGTTGCAGCGACCCTCTCGGCTCGTTCGCCCGTTCGTGACCTCCGAGGCCGGTGACCCCGGAGGCCGGAGCGAGACCTACGCCCCGCGTCACCGGGCCGACTCTCCACCTCACAGGGGGGTGCTCAAGGTCGATACTAATCTGGCGACTCTGGAGGCGCGAGCGCGCGTACAGTGAGGACTCCCGTGCAAACGATGGAAGCCACCTGACTCTCGGAAGGCGCCGGTGATTGACCGTTCTAGGTTGATGCTCAGCCTGACCCGCACGTTGGCCGGTTTGAGGCCTGGCGATCCGCTCGGGCTGCGCCTGTGCTTGGCGTTCGTCAGCATGACCGGAGCCAGCAGTGGCTCCATCGCCTTGGTTTCGGCTCGCGCTGAGCGCACCGTGTTGTGCACGACCAACGATCACGCGGCGAGCTACGAGGACTCTCAGGACCTGCTGCACGAGGGCCCCAGCCTCGAGGCGCTGCGTCTGGGCACCGTGGTCATGAGTCTCTCCGAGGCAGACCAGCGCAGCCGTTGGCCACGGCTGACAACCGTGCTCTCGGAGTCGGACCCGTGCGTCCATGCGATCCCCATCCGCCCCCGGGGCATGATGATGGGCGTACTCACCGTCCACGGCGCCGAGCCGTTGATCCCCCAGCACCCCCAAGCGGAGATCGAGTTCCTCGCCGATGCCATCGGTGCCGCGATCGTGGGGGAGGCGCCCGATCACCACGGGTCCAGCACGTTGTGGACCGAGCGTGATCGCGTGTCACAAGCCACCGGAATGGTCCTAGCCCAACTCAGAGTCGGCCCAGCCGATGCCCTCGCGGTGCTGCGAGCACATGCCTTTGCCCACGGGACCAGCGTGCTGGCCGTCAGTCGGATGGTCATCGAGCGAGAGTTGGACTTCTCTGCCCTCGCCGACGGCTCGGGTTCCCCATGAGCGGGTTTGCCCCGCTGAGGCTGAGCTAGACACAGGCGGCGTGGGGCGCCATCGCCGATGCTATGGAGTCGGAGGTCTGGCCCGCGTAGACTGAATGTGTCCGGTCGGGCCGAAAACCGACCCTCCTGCCGGATATTGATCCACGGAGTTGGATCATGGCGAGCACCGTGTCGAGCCCCCGGCCTGACGAGCCTCAGCAAGACCCCATTGAGGTTGCGCCTGTCGCTTTGGCGACCCTTGTTGAGGCTGGGTTGCATGCCCTGATGGCTCCGTACGAAGCGCGGGTGCGCATCGTCGAGCCCGGTCAGCCCTACGACGTCGGCCTGCTCGATCCCGCCCTGGTGGCCGATGAATGGGAGGCCCCGCGTCAGCGTCCGCACGTGGCCATCAGTTCGGACCAGAGCCCCCGTGAGGTGCTGCGAGCGCGCCAGTGGGGAGTGCTCGACTTCGTCAGATCCGACGTCGATGTGGCTGAATTGGTCAGCCGGATCGAGAACGTGCATCGGCGTTCGAAGAACCCGGCCAAGCGTTCCGGCGAGGCCATCGATGGGGCCTTCTTGACGCCACGCGAGGCAGAGATCGTGAGTCTGGTGTGCCGTGGCAAGTCGAACGCGGAGATCGCCACCCTCCTCGAGGTCAGCCCCAACTCGATCAAGAGTCTCATCCGTCGGGCCTATCGCAAGATGGGTGTGACCTCGCGAGCACAAGCCGTCGGTTGGGGTCTCGCCCGGGGTTACTGACGCCGTGTAGGTAGTGCGGCATTTTCGAGAGCGGCTACAGTCGAGCCCGAGACTTGCACTCGGGCGGTCCTTGACCCTGACCTGTCGCTGTTTGGAGCACCATGCAAGACCCTATCGCCGTGTCCGCCTCTTTGGCGTCGGCTGCACGCGGCATCAGCGCGCCCGATGCCTTGGAGCAGACCCTCGCCCAGATCGCCGAGGTCGCTGCCACCTCGCTGCCAGGGGTCGACGAGGTCGCCATCCACCTCCCCTCGGTCCACGGCGAGATCATGGTCTGCGCGAGCGGTGCCACGGTCGGCGATCTGGGTCGCCTCGAACGCGAGGCCGGCGAAGGGCCCAGCACCCACGTCCGCGAGACCGGTGAGGTCGTCCGCGTCGATGATCTTCGGCACGAACAGCGCTGGCCCTCGTTCGTCGGCCCCGCCGCCCAACTCGGTTTCACTGCACTCGTGGCGGTGCCCCTCGACGTCGGTCGGCGCCCGTTCGGCGCACTGGTCGCCTACTCACGATCCGTTGAGGCGCTCAAGTCAGGCAGCGAGCAGAGCGCGGCACTGTTCGCGGTCCACGCGACGCTGGCCATCGAGCACAGTCGCCGCATCGCGAACCTCAACGTCGCCCTCGACACTCGCAAGGACATCGGCCTGGCCCTGGGCATCCTCATGGAGCGGCTCTCGATCACCGAGGACCAAGCATTCGCCTACCTCACCCGGCAATCGGCGGCGACGCAGACGAAACTGCGTGTCGTCGCGGCAGGCGTCGTGGAAGAGGCGCAGAACCGAAGCGTCCCGGTCGAGGGCCACGAGTAGTTCGCGCGGCTGCGCGGGGTCGATCTCATCAAGGAATTTGGGCCCCGCAACCTCATACGGAGCGGGGCTCCTCCAAACTAGAGCGGCGTTCGGCCCGCTCGGCTGATTGACGCGGCGTGTCGCCCGGCTCTGTTCCCTTCGGGTTCGGTTTGGAGGGGCGAAATGCCGTTTGTCGGATTTGCCCACCGGCGGAGGCTGCGGGACCTACCGTTGACAGATGAAGATCTCGGCGCGCCCATGGAGGCGCTTGGTTGTCGTCTTGGCGCTCGCGCTCGCTGCACCCGTGGGTGCACTCGGCGCGGGATCTCCGGCAGCGGCGGTCCCCGCAGCCGGAAGTTATGAGTACCAACTCACCGCACACGAGCCGACGATGGGCTCGCCCTTGGGCGCCGACAGCGCACCGTGTGTGACGGACGCGTCCGTCGGTACCTATTCCTACGTGCAGGCGAACTTCAAGGTCGCCGTGACAGGGGCCTACGGCTTCAGCGATCGCTTCCCCGGCGCGGTCGATGTTCAAGACGGCCGCATCGGTGTCTATGGCGCCGCCTTCAACCCGGCTGATCCGGGCACCGGATGCTTGGCGTTCTTCGACGACAACTCCGGCGGGTCGGTTCAGGTCGACCTCGTGGCCGGCACCGTCTATGCGCTGGTCGGCTCGAGCGCGGCGAGTGCAGCGGCGGGTCAGTTCGCCTTCGATGTCTTCGGGCCGGGCGCGTTCACCGTGCTCGCGCCCACGACGACCACCGTGTCGACGGGGCCCAACCCGTCGAGGCTCTCCAAGAAGGTCACCTTGCGGGCCGTGGTCCGCGGGGGATCCCCCACGGGGTTGGTGCAGTTCAGCGATGGGACCCGAGTGCTGGGCAACGCGGCATTGAGCAGCGGGGTCGCGACTCGCTCGTTCCGCAACCTTGCCCTGGGCCCTCACGCGATTCGAGCGACGTACCTGGGCGACGGCGCCCACGAGCAATCCACCGCTATCGCGAGCCATCGCGTGGTCCACGGTCCCAAGCCCAAGGTCAAACTCAAGGCGTCGGCCAAGCAGGTCAACGTCGGTGACAAGGTGCGGTTGACCTGGTCCACCAAGCACGCATCCACGATCACGGCGACCGGTGCCTGGAAGGGCAAGCGCAGCAAGAAGGGCTCCAAGAGGGTTCGAGTCCGTGACCTGGGCGCCCACATCTACAAACTCAAGGTCACCAACGTCGACGGAGTGGCCCGAGCCCGGGTGAAGGTGATCGCCGTCCGCGGGCCCAAGGAACTCAAGGTGGCGATCGATGAGCCGATCGTGCTGGCCGGAACCGACGTCGAGGTCACCGCCGGCAACCTCGACCGCAAGGAACGGTTCAAGGTCTTCTTGGGTGATGACCTGCTCTTCAAGGGATTCGCCAGCAAACGCGGCACGGTGGCCAAGGACATCACCATCCCGACGGGGACCAAGGAAGGCGAGTACGCCTTGCGTGTGGTCGGCAGCAACGCCGCTCGTGTCGGTGAGGTGCCGATTGCCGTCATCGTGGCGAGGACCCTCGACGTCACGGTGAAGAAGCCGGTGGTCCGGCCGGGTCGCAAACAGGTCGTATCGGTCACCGGCCTCGCGGCCGGCGAGAGCGTTGCGGTCTTCTACAAGGGTTCGATCATCACCGAGGGCACGGCCGACGACGACGGCAACTTCGAGTACCGGTTCGGTGTCGGCGACACACCGGGGTCGCAGGTCGTGCGGGTGTTCGGGCAGGTGCCGAAGCGAGTCGGAGAGGCAGGGTTCAGCGTCGATGGCCGTCCGGCCGGCGACGGCGGCTGAGTCCGGATTGGCGTAACCTCTCCTGCAATCAGCTCGGGAGGAGACGACGATGCTTCGAGCGCGCTTAGGTATCGCGGCGATGGTCGGCACGTTGGTGCTGGCGCCGGGCTTGGCCGAGGCCAAGACCATCAATGGCACCAACCGATCTGAGACCCTCAAAGGCACCAGCAAGGGCGACAGGATCAACGGCAGGGGCGGCAAGGACTTCATCAAGGGTCGCGGCGGCTCCGACCGCATCAGCGGCGGGTCGGGCAAAGATACCGTCAAAGGTGGCGGCGGCAACGACACGATCAACCTCGATGGGGGCCGTGACGTGGCCTACGGCAACAAGGGCAACGACAAGATCTTCGGCGGATCCGGCAACGACCTCCTCGACGGAGATCAAGGCAACGACACTCTCAGCGGTGGCGCCGGCAACGACACCGCCTACGGCGACGAAGGCAACGACACGATCACCCTCGAGGCAGGCAACGACGTCGGCTTCGGAGCCTCCGGCGATGACAACATCAAGGGTGCCGTCGGCGCCGACAAGCTCTACGGCGAAGACGGCAACGACTACCTCAACGGCGGCGGCGGCAACGACAAGCTGGTCGGCGGCGCCGGAGGCGACGACATCGTGGGGGGTGCCGGCAACGACACCATCGACGCCGGCGATGGCTACGACACGGTCAGCGCCGGCGACGGCAACGACTACGCCGACGGCGGTTCGGGCGTCGATCGACTGCACCTCGGCACCGGAGACGACGTGGCTCTCGGTGGAGACGGCGACGACGAACTCATCGGAGTCGACGGCGACGACATCCTCGACGGTGGCGAGGGAGACGACTCCGTCAGCGGCGGCAAGGACGACGACACGATCTTCGGCGGCGAGGGCGGCGACGAACTCGACGGCGGGCAGGGTGACGACATCATCTACGGCGGTCCCGGCAACGAGGGCCGACTCAGCGGCGCGGGCATCGACATCACCGGCGACGAGGGCGACGACATCCTCATCCCGGGCGCCGGTGACGACGACGTCTACGGCGAAGACGGGGCCAACATCGTCATCGTCCGCAACGACGGCGTGCACGACGAGATCTACTGCAGCTTCAAGCTGGACCGCGCCCCCAACCAGCCCGACGGTCGGCTGATCTATCTGGATGACGAGACCGGCGCGGCACCGGTGGAGGACCCCCTCGACCGCGTCGAGCGGTGCACGGTCGAAACCATGACCGAGGCCCAACTCCTCGCCGAGTTCCCCGACCTCATCGTGAGCCTCATCTGAGGCTGATCTGAGGTCGGGATCGCGTTCGGCCGCTCACCGCGGTCTAGCGCTTCGGTCACCGATGCCGATATTCGCCTGCGGGCACTTGGGCCTGGAAGGCACCATGGGTGTTCCACCTCGATGAACACGCCAGCCCCCGGAGAGCGCTTTCACGATGTCCCCCACCGTCCGACGCATGGCCGCGACCGCTGCGGTCCTCACACTGTCCCTGACGCCGATTTCGCTGGCCCACGCGGCCTATAAGTTCGGCACCGGGGGCAACGACAAGATCAAGGGCACCGCCCGATCCGACGTGGTTCGCGCCAAGGCCGGCAACGACCGGGTCAAGGCGCGGGGCGGGGACGATCGTGTCGCCGCGGGCGGGGGCAATGACATCGTCTTCGGTGGCTCCGGCCGCGACAACCTGGCCGGGAATGCCGGCAACGATCTGCTGCGGGGCAACTCGGGGCGAGACAGGCTCAACGGCGGTTCTGGCAACGACCGGGTCTACGGCGACGGCGGCGACGACAAGATCCAACTCGGAATCGGCAATGACTTCGGGTGGGGTGGTGCCGGCGGCGACGTCCTGATGGGGCTCGACGGGGTCGACATCCTGCACGGCGACGCCGGTGACGACCACGTCAGCGGCGGCAAGGGCAATGACCTGATCTTCGGTGACGCCGGCGACGACTCGCTCGACGGCGGCGACGGCGACGACATCATCTATGCCGGTCCGGGCGACGACGGCAACCAGAGCCACAAGCGTGACAGGTGGGACATCACCGGCGACGAGGGTGACGACACGATCATCCCCGGACCTGGACGCGACGAGGTCTACGGCGAAGAGGGCTTCAAC
>JBFIDC010000127.1:0-8810 GCA_041581495.1 Nocardioides sp.
GGTCCGGCCACCATCCGCCTCCAGGGCTACCAGCAGGTCCTCAAGGTCCAGGCTGGCAGGCGCACCTACCTGGTGCTGCCCAAGTAGGCCCTTCGTGAATGCTGGCGGTTTCCCCGGCTGACCGGGGAAACTGCCGGTGACGGCGTACTTGTCGGGCGGTTCTGGTGCTTGTCAGGCGTTACAACCCCTGACCAGCACCAGTTCCCCCGGCTGACCGGGGAAATCGAACCCCCCAGCGATCAGCCCTACGACGAAAGCCCGAGCTCGGCCATCCGCTCGGCGTGCCGCTCGGTGAGCCGGGCGAACATCCGGCCGATGGCGGCCAGGTCGAGACCGGGGCGGTCGACACCACCGGCGAGCAGGGCGGTGAGCGCGTCGCGTTCCCCGGCGACGCGCTGGGCCTGGGTGAGCGCCTCCCCCATCAGGCGCCGACCCCACAGGGCCAGGCGGCCGCCGAGTCGGTGATCGGCCGCGATGGCGGCGCGGACCCGGTCGATGACGAACGCCGAGGCAGCGTCGTCGTCGACCGAGGCGATGATCAGGTCGCGAGTGTCGTGGTCCAAGAACGCGGCGATCTCGCGATAGAAGTCGTCGGCCAGTCCGTCGCCGACGAAGGCCTTGATCAGGCTCTCGTACCAGTCGGCGGGCGCGGTGTGCTCGTGGAAGAGATCGATCGCATCACGGAACGGCGCCATCGCCTCGAAGGGGTCGGTTCCCAGCAGCCGGATCCGCTCCAGCAGCGCATCGACCCGGCTGAACTGGAGCGAGGCCATCCGGCCGATCTCCACCTTGTCGGCCAGCGTCGGCGCCAGCTTTCCGTCCTCGGCCAGACGCTCGAACGCCGAGATCTCGCCGTAGGCGATCGCCCCCAGCAGGTCGACCACGGCGGCGCGGTACTCCAGATCGTCGAAGACCACCGGGAGGGGCTCGGTGGGCTCGCCGTCGGGGGAAGATGCAGTCACGCGCGCACCCTACCGATACAGTGGAGGCGAGGCCGCCCTCCGTGTGGCCGGGTATGTGCGCGGCAGACGCTGCAGATCAGGCCCCGAGATCGGGCCCGAGGCTGGTGAGGTCCGCCGCTTGCGAACTCTCCAAATGTCGACCGCAGCGGCCGACCACATCTGAAAAGGCTCAACACCTTGACCACCTTTCGTGAGCTCGGGGTCCTCCCCGACATCTGCGACGCGCTCGAGCGCGCCGGCATCGTCACCCCCTTCGCCATCCAGGAGATGACCCTCTCGGTCGCCCTGATGGGCACCGACCTGATCGGCCAGGCCCGCACGGGCACCGGCAAGACCCTCGCCTTCGGCATCCCGGTGCTCCAGCGCAGCGTGGCACCCAAGGACCCGGCGTACGCCGACATGCCCCAGGGCAAGCCGCAGGCGCTGATCGTCGCCCCGACCCGCGAACTCGCGCTCCAGGTCTCCAACGACCTCCACCTCGCCAGCGCCGACCTGGGCCTGCGGGTCCTGACGGTCTATGGCGGCGTCGGCTACGACACCCAACTCGACGCTCTCGAGTCCGGCGTCGACATCGTCGTCGGCACCCCCGGGCGCCTGATCGACCTGGCCAACCGCCGTGCCCTGGACCTCTCACACGTCCACGCGCTGGTGCTCGACGAGGCCGACGAGATGCTCGACCTCGGGTTCCTGCCCGACGTCGAGACCCTGCTCGCCAAGACGCCCGAGACCCGCCAGACGATGCTCTTCTCGGCCACCATGCCGGCCGCGATCGTGGCCCTGGCCCGTCGCCACCTGCGGCACCCGATGAACATCCGCGCCGAGTCGTCCTATGAGAACGCCACGGTTCCGGCCACCGCGCAGTTCATCTATCTCGCCCACGACCTCGACAAGCCCGAGATGATCGGCCGGATCCTCCAGGCCGAGGACGCCGGCAAGATGATCGTCTTCACCCGCACCAAGCGCCAGGCCCAGCGCATCGCCGACGATCTGGCCGAGCGCGGCTTCAAGAGCAGCGCCCTGCACGGCGACATGGCCCAGGTCGCCCGCGAGAAGGCGCTGACCAAGTTCCGCGAGGACAAGCTCATCGTCCTGGTCTGCACCGACGTCGCCGCCCGCGGCATCGACGTCGCCGGGGTCTCACACGTCATCAACTACTCCTGCCCCGAGGACGACAAGACCTACGTGCACCGGATCGGTCGCACCGGCCGGGCCGGCGCCACCGGCACCGCGATCACGTTCGTGGACTGGCCCGACATCGCGCGTTGGAAGATGATCAACAAGACCCTCGACCTGCCCTTCGAAGAGCCGGTCGAGACCTACTCCACCTCCGAGCACCTCTTCCACGACCAGGGCATCCCCCCGGGCACCAAGGGCCGCATCGTCGACCCGGCACCGGTCGAGCGCAAGCCCCGCGAGGACCGCGGCGGCTCACGCGGCGGATCGCGCGGCGGATCGCGTGGCGGGTCCGGCGGCGGGTCCGGCAGTGGGGGCCGCGACGGCGAGCAGCGCGAGGGCAACCGCGAGGGTGGCCAGCGCAACCGCAATCGCAACCGCACCCGCACCCGCAACGGCGAGAAGGTCACCACCGGCGAGAAGGCCGCAACGACCGCCTCTGAGGGCACCAAGACCGCCTCGGCGTCGAGCAGCCGCAACCGTCGCCGTCGTCGCAGCGGCGGCAGCGGCACCGGCGACAGCGGAGCAGCCGCGGCGACCACCGTCACCAGCTGAGCTCGAAGCGGGTCGTGGGCGGCGTTCACCTCGCCCACGGCCTGACTACACCACGACGACAGTGGTCCCGATGGGTGCGAACTCCCACAGGGCGACAGCGTCCTCACGCTCTTGGCGGATGCATCCGTGCGAGAGCGGCGTGCCGAGTTGGTCCAGGCGCTGCACCAGGTTGCCCTGGTTGTCGAGCGGAACGTCGTGGAAGCCGATGGCGGCGTTGTTGCCCTGGGTGAACCGCACGAAGTACTTCATGCTCCCCGAACCATCGAAGGCGTAGGCCTGCTCGGAGCGGGAGTAGACCTGGTAGGTGCCGGGGTCGAGGTTGTCATAGATGCTGCCCGAGACCGGATAGGTCCGCTCGACGGTGCCGTCGGCCCCGACCAGCCACACCCGTTGGCGATCCTCGCTGAACACCACCCGATAGCCCTGCCCCGAATCGGCCGGCAGGGATTCGTCGGTCGAGGTGTCCGGCTCCACGCGATCGGACTCTGCGCTGGTCGCCGACGTGGCGTTGCCGGCCGCCTTCGCCGCCTCCGTCGTCGCCTTCACCTTCGGTTGCTTGCTCGCCGTCGGTGCCGGCGGCTCGCTGGCCGCCGAGTCGAGAACCAACGCGTTGGCCGAGGTCCCCGTCAGATCGCGGGCGACGGTTTCCTCGGAGTCCGCCGTGATCGACGGCAGTACGCCGGTGCCGCCGAGCAGCGCGACCGCGCACACGAAGACCGCCACCGCGAGCACGCCGATCCGGCCGTAGCGGGGTGCGCTGGCCGCGTGCCGATGCGGCGCCGGTGCTCCGCGGCGGCGCACGGGTTCAGCGCGGTGCCGGCTCATCGCTATCGGGCCCGCTGTGCCCGCAACAGCAGGTTGCTCGCGACCTCGCGGTAGGCGATCGCGCCCTTGCTGCTGCGGCTGGTCGCGAGGATCGAACGCCCACGAGCCGGCGCCTCGGCGAACTTGATGGTTTTGGGGATCGGCGGCTCGACGACCTCGAGGTCGTAGGTCTCCGAGATGGTCTCGAGCACGGTGCGGGCATGGTTGGTGCGTCCGTCGTACAACGTCGGCAACACGCCCCACACCTCGAGATCCCGGTTGGTGAAGCGACGAACGTCGTGGACGGTGTCGAGCAGCTGACCGACCCCGCGGTGCGAGAGGGTCTCGCACTGCAGCGGGATGAGCACCCCCTGGGCGGCGGTCAGGGCCGCCACGGTGAGCACCCCGAGGGAGGGTGGGCAGTCGAGCAGCACCCAGTCGTAGTGGATGCCCGCCTCGGCGAGGTCGGCGACCACGCCGGTCAGCACGTGCTCGCGACCGGTGCGCGTCAACAGGTCGGCCTCGGCCCGAGCCAACTCGATGGTCGCCGGCAACAGGTCGACGCCGTCTTCGGTCTCGACGATCGCCTCGGCCGGCGCCAAGCCCTTGGTCAGCACGTGGTGGACCGAGAGTTCGAGGTCCTCGGGATCAATGCCCAAAGAGAAGGTCAGGCAGGCCTGCGGGTCGAGGTCGACCAGCAGCACTCGCTGGTCGAGTGCGACCAGCGCCGCGCCGAGTGAGGCAACTGTGGTCGTCTTGGCGACGCCGCCCTTCTGGTTGGCAACGGCGAGGACGACGCTTGGCTTGGTGCTCATTGGTGACCATTGTGCCGGACACGGACCTGCTTGACTGACCGCCATGCCTACCGCACTCATCACCGGACCCACTGCCGGCATCGGCCACAGCTTCGCCCTCCAACTCGCGCGCCGCGGGTACGACCTGATTCTGGTCGCCCGCGACCAGACCCGGCTCGAGGCTCTCGCCACCGACCTCAACGCCGAGCACGGCGTCAATGCCGAGGTGATGGTCGCCGATCTGACCGACCGGGCGGCCATGCGCAGCGTCGAGGAACGGCTGGCCGACCGCGAGCGCCCCGTCGATCTGCTGGTCAACAACGCCGGTTTCGGCCTCAAGGGCCGTTTCCTCGACAACGACATCGAACTCGAGCAGGCGATGCTCGAGGTGCTGGTGACCGCGGTGTTGCGCTTGAGTCACGCGGCGCTCGGCCCGATGAGCGAGCGAGGCAGCGGCGGGATCATCAACGTCTCGAGCGTGGCCGGCTTCCTGCCGCGTGGGACCTACAGCGCGGCCAAGGCCTGGGTCAACAGCTTCAGCGAGTGGGCCCACAACGAGTACGCCGGTCGCGGGGTCACCGTGACCTCACTGTGCCCGGGGTTCACCAAGACCGAGTTCCACGGCCGGATGGGGGTCGGCCGTGACTCGGCCCCCGAATGGTTGTGGCTCGACGCCGACGAACTGGTCGCGACAGCCCTGAAGGACCACGAGAAGGGCAAGGCGTTCTCGATCCCCTCGCTTCAGTACAAGGCGATCTCCACGGCTGCGCGGGTCATCCCCTCGGGCGTGCTGCAGCGGTTCCAGTCGCTGGGGCGCAAGTAGCGCCAGCGGGTCGAACCGCCATCGGCTAGGGCGACATCGCTCCGGTGACCTCCGGGGTCCGCCGACCCGATCGTGCGGCAGCGGCCGAAGCCAGGGCGAGGAGCCGGTGGTATTCGTCCGGGTCGGTGGTGTTGCACCCGAGTTCGTGGTCGATCTTGCCCGCGCCGTGATGATCGCTGGACCCGGTCACCAGCAGGTCGAGGTTGTGGGCGATGGCCCGCAGCGTCTCCCGGTCGGCCGGGGAGTGGTCCTGGTGGTCGACCTCGATGCCGGCCAGCCCCAACCCGGCCAGTTCGGCCAGAGACGACTCGGGCATCGCCACTGAACCATGGCGCCCCCAGGGATGCGCGATCACACTCACCCCGCCGGCACTGGCCACGATGCGCAGCACCTCGACCAGCGACGCGGCGTACCGATCCACGTACCCGGGCATCCCTGGGTTGAGGAACCGGCGGAAGGCCTCGGTGCGGTCCTTGACGTGCCCCAGGCTCACCATCGCGTCGGCCACGTGCGGGCGGCCGGTGGCCGCGGTGCCCCGGGCGGCACGTTGCACGTCGGCGACCGAGATGTCGATGCCGTGGCCCTGCAGTCGCTCGACGATGGCGGGGACCCGTGAGCCGCGCCCACGCAGGATCCTGTCGAACTGCTCCAGCAACGGCTCGAAGGTGGGGTCGGGCAGGTAGGCCAACAGGTGGACGCTCCGGCCCAGGTGGCGGGTGCTGACCTCGACGCCGCGCACCAGGGTCAGGCCGACCTCCATCGCGGTCGCCTGGGCCTGGGCCCACCCCAGGGTCGTGTCGTGGTCGGTCAGCCCGAGCACGTCCAGCCCGGCTGCCTTCGCGGCCCGGACCAACTCGGACGGCGACTGCGTCCCGTCGCTGACCCGTGAGTGGGCGTGGAGGTCGATGCGCACCCCCTGACCCTACGGGCCGGGGAACCCCGGTTCACCAGGTCGGCGCCGGGCCTCCGAACGGCACCTCGACCAGCGCGGGTCCCAGATCCGAAACGTCTCGCAGGATCCAGGGGTCCTGCAACAGCAGGACCGCCGAGGCCGGCCGGACCACGATCCACAGCCAGCGCCCCCGGGCCTCCCCCGCCAGCACCGATCGATCCCATTCGCCGCCGTCCAGGTTGACCGAGACCGGCCACAGCGGGACCGTCTGGCTCTCGATCCGCACCCGGGTAGTCGGTGGCCCCTGTCCGAGGTCCTCACCGGGGTCGTCGTGCCGTGTGCCAGCGAGCCGAGCACCGAGTCCAGTGCCGGGCTCCTCGGCCACCATGATCACCTCGACCGGCCCGTCGAGTTCACTGGCGCCCGCCACGCAGGTCATCGCGGCGCGATCAGCCACAGCCGCGAAGTCGGTGACTCGCCAGCCGGGGCTCAGCGGCCACGGCACGTAGGTCGGCACCTCGGCGGCGATCCCCAGATGCTCGACGAATCCCTCATAGGAAGCCTCGCCGGGACGCCACAGGGGCGCCAGCGTGCCGTGCTCCGGGCACGACCAGCGTGAGCCGTCCTCGACCCCCGGAGTTGGGCAACGGGGGCAACCAGGGGTCAGGGGCACACGTCGTAGGTTCTCAGTCCTCGGCCAAGACGACAACCGCGTCATCAGAGGTGATCGTGTACGTCTGCGACTTGGGTGGGTTCACGACAACGCCGAACTTGAGTCCGGGCTCGGCCAGCAGCGCGGACTTCAAACCGATGGCGGTCTCGTTGCGCCGCGAGGCCCCGGCCACGATGGTCGCCCACGTGACATTCTCACCCGGTTGGACGTACCACCCGGCCGGGCGCAGATAGATCTCGCTTCCCTCCGCGCCCAGGATCTCACCGAAGACCTCCTTGAGACGCTCGTCCTCGGACAACTGAGTGACCACGAGGCTGACGATCTCGCCGCTGACCACGATGTCGTCCACGTCTGCCACCGAGGCCAGCACCCGGTTCCGGTCATCGAGCATCTCGCTGACCACCGGCGTATCGGAGCCGACCTTGCCCAGGATGTCGCGCACGTGGAGGAGCGTGACCAACGTCCGCGAGTCCGCGGTCTGCACGTCCAAATGATCGTCGTAGCAAAGGACGATGATCTGATCGAGATCGCCGGCCACATGCTCCTCGAGCACGCTCCGCTGGGTTGAAGGGGCCTCCACCACCGTCACACTCAGATTCGCGACCACCGGGATGCGCGGGTCCCCGAACCCGTGCACGATGGTCAAGGTCGATCCGGGAGGGGCATAGCGGTCGAGTTCGCGGACCACGATGGGCCCGCGCGCGTTCCACCCGATCAGCAGCGCCGAGGTGGGCTCGGGCTCGCCGATTTCATGCTGCCCCAACCGCTCCAGGTCCGGAAGCGTCGTAGATCGCGCCTGTCCATCGAGCGCCGAGTCATCCTCGGCAACCACGATCAGCGTGTGCTCGGCCGAGAGCACCGTGCCCGGTGGTGGGTTCAGCTTCGAACCGGCGGCGTCGACCATGCCCACCACGGATGCGGCCTCCAACGCCAACTGCGCCTGTGCGTATGTCGAGCCCGCAAGACCGTGGTCCTCGAGGAAGTAGAACTCATCGCCCGAGTAGTCGAAAAGTTCGGTGTAGACCGCGGCCGCCCCGGACTGCCGCGAGGTCTGCACGACGAGTTTGGCCACGGTCTCCCGGATATCCAGCAAGGTGGTCCGTTCGGCCCCGACCAGGCGGGCGGCCTCCAGATTGCTGGGGTCCTGGATCTCGGCCACGATGCGCGGGCCTTCCGCCCCACCGTGGGTGAGGGCGAGCAGGGACTTGATCACCTCTGCGTCCGGGTCATCGGAGTTCGGGGACAGGAGGATCACCGACCTCGCCGTCACGTAACTGCTGAGACGGAGGTCGTCGAGATCCATCGGTGAACCGGAGCGGCACACCACCCGGGTTCCCCGCCGATCCGGCACCTTGACCTTGAGTTCGTCCTCCATGTCGACCTTGTCCCGGTCGGCGAGGATCACCACGACGGGGTCCTTGCGGCTCTCGTTGGCCAGGCACAGTTCGCTGATGATCGTGAAGATCGACTCCGACCACCCCAGGATCACGGTGTGATCCTGCTCGAGCACGATCGAGCGCCCACGGCGCAGATCGGCGAGTTTGGAGTCGATGCCGGTGGCCAGCACGCCGATCAGGGCCGAGACGATGAAGAGACCGCCCAGGGTCAGCACCAGCATGGTCAGCAGCCACGGCCACGTGCCGCTGTCACCGCCCACGGTCCCCGGATCGAGCGCGTGGAGGAGGTTGTAGAAGAGGTTGGAGAAGAAGCCGCGATCTGCGCCCTCCTGATGCATCCCCGTCACAGTGAGGATCAGGGCGAAGGCGATGATCAGCACCAGCGTCGCGGCGCTGAGCCACGCGATGAGCGCCGGCGTGCCCGCCGACATCGAGTTGTCGAACATGTAGCGAAGCCGGTCACCGAGACCCGACTTCTTCTCCGTGGCGGTCTTCACACCACCTCGGGCGCCCTCTGCCATCGCCTTAGCGGTACGAACCCTCAACTGCTGCCCCGTGCGTGCCATTGATCGCCTTTGTCGTCGTTGTTGAGATCCGACGTCCCAGGTCCCGCGAGCGTCGCGGGTTGATAGTGGCATGGGGTGGCCCCGGTGGGGGCCTTATCGAAGACTCGCTGGGGCGGGCTACTCCCCGCTGCGTCCCGGCCAGTTCTTGTCGGGCTCGGGCACCGGGCGACC
>JBFIDC010000128.1:0-8798 GCA_041581495.1 Nocardioides sp.
GAGCAGTTCGCCGGTGACCACCTTGGCGATGTAGGCGTCGTGGTGCGCCTTGGTGCCCAGTTGCAGGATCGCGCCACCGAAGAGACCGAACTGGACGCCGACCTTGACCAGCACCGAGAGATCACCGAAGGCCAGCGTCTCGAACGCGGCGATCGACGCGCCGATGTCACCGCCCCCGCCGTAGGACTCGGGGAACCCCATCCCGGTCTGGCCGGTTGCGGCCAACTCGAGGGTGAGGTCCTTGACCCGTTCGCGGAACGCATCGCGGGTCATGGTCTCGGCCTCCTCGAGGATCGAGGAGTGTCTCGCCAGGTTGCCACGCACGAGATCTCGCATGCCGGCGTAGGGGCCGTCGAGCAGGCCCTTGAGCGCCTCGACGTCGATGTTCGGCTCGACGTAACTGTCTTCAACGGAACTCTGCTCGCCAGAACTCGGCTCGTCGTCGGTCTCGGGCGGCGCGGTTTCCGTGGCCATGCGCCCGAGGCTACTAGCGGGAGTCGGCTGGGGCCGTCGAGTCAGTCGGCGGCGGCCCTGGCTCGCCCACCAGGCTCACGGACGCGCGAAGTAGGTCGGGGAGATCCAGTAGTACATGGACACCTCTTCGACGTCCCGCCCGCTGCGCGGGGCGTGGACCATCATCCCGTTCCCGACATAGAGCGCGACGTGATAGATCGAGGACGGCTTGCTGCCCCAGAACAGCAGGTCCCCCGCCTTGAGGTTGCCCTGCTTGATGGGCGTGGCTGCCGAGTACTGGCCCGCCGAGTAGTGCGGAAGCGACACCCCGCCTTGGCGCCAGGCCATCATCGTCAGACCCGAGCAGTCCCAGGAGTTCGGCCCGGCGGCCCCGTACTTGTAGGGCTCGCCGATCTGTTGGCGAGCGAACGAGATGGCGGCACTCGCGCCGCCGCTCGGCGCCGGCGGGTCCGGGTCCGGCGTGGGCTCAGGATCGGGCTCGGGTGCCGGTTCGGGGTCCGGGGTGGGCGTGGGCGGCGGCGAACCCGGCGCGGGATCGGGGGAGGGGTCAGGGGAAGGCGTCGAGGTGGGACCGCCAGCGGGTGCCTGCTCCTCGGAGTCCGAGTCGCCCTCGGCCGCGGGTTGCGCGGCGGCCTCTGCTGCTGCCTGTTCGGCGGCCAGTTGCGCGGCGGAGGCGGCGGCTTCCGCGGCGGCCTGCTCCATCGCGTCCTGCCGCTGCTCAGCGAGGTCGACGCTGATGTCTTGGAGACGGGCGAGTTCACCGATCAACTGGTCACGCTCGGCCGCGTAGGAAACGGCTTGGTCCGCTGCTGCGGCCGCGGCCGCCTCGGCCGCGTCGCGGGCCTGCCGGGCAGAGGCCTCGGCCGCCTCGGCCTCGCTCAGCGCGACATCTGCTCGCCCCTGGGCGGAGCGGGCGAGCAGCGCCGTGGCGTTGTAGGTCTCATAGGTGTCGGCCAGCGCCGCCTCGGCGTGTTGGATCAGTGTGGCGTTCTGCAGGACCGCACTGACCCCGTCGGCTTGGGTGAGCGCCGCGAGGGGGCTCAGGCTCGGCCCGAGTCGGTAGGAGGTGTTCACCGCGTCCGCGTAGGCCTCTCGGCCCGTGGCCACGTTCTGGTTCGCCGCGTCCGCGTCCCGCTGGGCCTGACGCGCCTGCTTGGCGGCGGCGTGCGCCTCGATCCGGGCCACGTTGAAAGCTTCACCGGCTTGGGCAGCCGCGATCTCGGCGGCCTCCACCCCGGCCTGGGCCACCACGAGGCGGGCCTGGACGGCGCTGACGCTATCGGCCGCAGCAGTCACGGCCGTTTCGGCGGCCGCGACCTCTTCGGTGCTCGGGACCGCTGGGTCGTCGTCGGCCATGGCGGGTCGGGCGAGTCCGGCGACACTGAGGGCCAGCGTCAAGGCGGCGACAGCCACCCATCCGGGGGTCCGCTTGCGCACGAGGGACCACACACCTTCGACTCGACCGCCCCAGCACCGGTCGGCGCACGGGAATGCCCCAGGCGTCAGCCAAGGGCACTCTCATCACGCTAGTCACATTTCGTCACTTTGGGAACAAAATTCCCAAACTTTTGCCACTTCATCGGCGTGTCGCCTTGACGAACTACATGTTTGTAATTCGTCTTTTCCGGGCTAGTCGCGAGTGATCGGAACCGCTGACGTCGTGGTGGTGGGGTGCGAGGCGAAGCCGCGATGCTCGAACTTCTGACCGCTGGCCACGCCACCGATGTAGAAGGCCAGCAGGGCGATCACGATGCCGCCGAGGTCGTCGGCGACGTAGTGCCAACCGAAGTAGAGCGTGGCCACGACCGTGAGTCCGAAGTTCACCCAGACGGCGATCTTGGCGGCGGTCGAGCGGATCGTGTACTGCACCATCAGGGCCAGCAGCAGCGTGATGGCGCAGTGCAGCGAGGCGAAGCCCGCGACGGACTGGACCTGCCCTTCCAGCCCAGCGAGCCTGACCCCCTGTCTGGCATCGACCAGAGACGCCATGAGATCCGTGGTCGGGGTGTCGGCCAGATCGGTGTAGAGCGCGACGTACTCCAGGCCGGGGCCCAGCGTGGGCAGCGCGTAGTACGACAGGGTGCCCAGGCTCCAGGCCAGGCACTGCGACGTCACGAACCAGTAGCCGAACGACAGGTTGCGCGACCACACCAACCAGGCGGTCACTCCCAGCGGCACCATCGGCAGGAACCACAGATAGATGTAGGACAGCGCATGGGCCGTGGCGCCGGTGCCGAGCATGCTGTGCAGCACGGTGGCCGGCTCGTGGCCGAAGAAGAGCGCCCGGTCGAGCAGATGCAGTTCGCGGTCGTACTTGGTGTCGATCACGAACGGCAGGAACGACTTCAGGTTCCGGTAGCTGACATAGACGACGTAGAAGCTGATGATCCCGAGCACGACCAACTGGATGCGTTCGCGGTTCCAGTGGGAACGCCAACGTTCGCGCACGATCGCCGGCATCGCCACGGGGTTGAGGCGGGACTGCCACAAGACCCGCGGCAACATGTCGAGGGCGAGCGCACCCAGCAGCAGCAACGGCAATCGGATGTAGGACGGGCCGAGGAAGCTGCCCTCGGGGTCGGCCAACTGCTTGTCCAACAGGTGCGCGGCCAACCACGCCAGGCCTCCCATGAGGATGGCCAAGGCGACCATCAGGGCATAGGCGCGGCGGTACACGCCGAGGAGTCTAGAGAGAACCCGGACCCAGGGCCGCAGCGATGACCGCCATCCGGGTGTGATCCGCGGCGAGTCGCACCGTTTCTCCGACGCCCGGGTGCTGGTCCAGTGGCGCCACGGCGTCAATTTCTCCCACCCCATCGATACTGACTACCACGCGCACCTGCAGCGGTGTCACGCGCGCCGAGATCACCCGGCCGGTCAACGGCCCCGTCGGCTCGAGTCTGAGTGCCGATCGCCGGACGGCGACCTCACCCGGCGGGATAGTTCCTGACGTTCGGGACGGCGAACCCGGCGTGTCGTGTGCCGAACGTCTGGAACTACCCCCCGCGGCCCACACCCGAGCAGCCGCCTGGCCCTCCAGAACGCGGGAGTAGCCCAAGAAGAGGGCGGTCTCGGCATCGACAGGGGCCCGCCAGACGGCGTCGAGGTCTCCGTGCTGAACGATGCGACCCGCACGCATCACCGCGATCCGGTCCGCCACCGCGAAGGCTTCTTCGTGGTCGTGGGTGACGAACAGGGCCGTGGTCCCGGCGGCCCGGACGATGACCCGGAGGTCGGCCGCCAACCGTTCACGCAATCCCGCGTCGAGGGCCGAGAGCGGTTCGTCGAGGAGCAGCAGTCTCGGATCGGCGGCCAGCGACCGGGCCAAGGCCACGCGCTGCCGTTCGCCGCCGGAGAGCGTGGCGGGCAACCGGTCGGCGAAACCGTCGAGGCCGACCAGCGCGAGCAACTCCGCGACCCGCTGCGCGCTTCTCGGGCGACGACGGATCCGGAGCGGGTAGGCGATGTTGCGAGCGACGGTGAGGTGATTGAACAACTGGCCGTCTTGAAACATGAGGGCGAAACCGCGCTTGTGGGTCGGTACGCCGGACAGGTCGCGGCCGTCCCAACTCAGCGTTCCGGACGCCGGCGGCTCGAGACCGGCGACTGCCCGCAGCAGGGTCGACTTCCCACAACCCGACGGACCCAGGACCGCCAGCACCTGACCCGTCGGCAGGTTCAGCGAGGCCTGAACCACCGCCGGCGCCTGGTCGTAGAGCACCGTGAGATCGCGAACCTCCAGCATCAGAAGCCTCCCACCGAGGGAACGCGGAGCCGTTCCACCGCCAGCATCACCGCTGCCGTCGTCGCCGCCAAGACCACCGAGGCCGCGAGCGCCATACCGTAGTTGGCCGCACCGGGACGCCCGATCAGGGCGAAGATCACCACCGGCAGGGTCGGATGCTCGTCTCGGGCCAGGAACGAGGTGGCGCCGAACTCCCCCAGCGAGACCGCGAAGGCGAAACCGGCCGCGGCCACGAACGGCTTCCAGACGATCGGCAGGTCGACGGTGGCCAGCACCCGCAGCGGACCGGCCCCCAGACTGGCGGCGGCCTGTCGTTGCCGGTCATCGATGGAGCCGAGCACCGGCGCCAGGGTGCGCACCACGAGTGGGAGGGCCACCAGGGCCTGGGCGATGGGCACCAGGAGCGGCGAGTCGCGCAGGTTGAGCGGGGGCTCGTCCAGCGTGATCAGGAACCCGAAACCGAGCGTGACCGCCGAGACCCCGAGGGGCAGCATGAACAGCCCGTCCAGCACCCCGCGCACGCGCTGCTCGGTCCGGCCCCTCGAACGCTGGGTCACCACGACCGCCACCAGTCCGCCCAGCAGCAGAGACATCCAAGTCGCATCGACCGCGGTGCGAAGCGAGGTGCCGAGCGCTTCGGTGACCGGCACCAGGAGCGCTTGCCCGGATTCGGCCTCGTCGAGCCCTCGATAGTTGGCCAGCCCCCAGCCGCCGTCGGCGACGCGCAGGCTGCCGGCCACCAAGGCACCGACGGGGGCGGCGATCAGGACCAGCAGGAGACCGGTGGCGGCCACCGGGACCAGATCGGAGCGAGAGATCGGTTGCGGCCGGACCACCTCCCGACCGGGACTGGCCTGCGCACCGACCCGCAGTCGCGCTGCCAAACCCAGCAGCGCCAGGACCGCCAGCAACTGAAGGATCGAGAGGGCAGCGGCAGCAGGCAGGTCCAGCAGGTTGGTGGTGAGCAGATAGATCTCGGTCTCGACCGAGGAGTAGCGCACCCCGCCCAGGGTGAGGACCACACCGAACGAGGTGGCGCAGAACAAGAACACCACGCTCGCGGCCGAGACGATCGAGGGCCGCAGCGCCGGGAGCGTCACCGTCCAGAACACCCGCGCGGGCGAGGCACCCAGCGCCGCCGCGGCCTCGCCGGTGCGCCGGTCCAGCGACTCCCAACTCGCACCGACGGTGCGGATCACCACGGCCACGTTGAAGAAGGTCAGGCCGGCGATGATCGCCACCGGCGTGCCGACCAGTCCCTGGCCGCCGCTGATCCGGGCCAGGGGTCCGGACTCCCCCAGCAACTCACCGAACGCCACCCCGACCACCACGGTGGGCAGGACGAAGGGCACCAGCAGGAGCGCCCTGATCAGCCGCCGCCCGGGGAAGTCCAGCCTGCTCAACGCGTAGGCAGCGGGCAGCCCCAACACCACCGACGCTGTCGTCGCCACGGCAGCCGACCAGGCGGTGAACCACACCACCCGGCCGGTCCGCGGGCGGCTCAGCACGTCGAGGACGGCGCCGATGTCGAACCGCCCCTCGGGACGCAGTCCCAATCCGAGCATGCCGACGACCGGCACCACGAAGAAGACGACCAGGACCAGGACCGGCCCCAGGGCCAGCCCAGCGAGGCCGAGCAGACGGCGCCCGGGTGGTGGCTGTCTCACCGGCTCACGACGTCGGTCCACTCCCGCAGCCACTGGTCACGGTTGGCGGCGATCTCAGCAGGGTCGAGTGCCAAGGGCTCGGCCGGCCTGGTCGCGTGCCGGGCCCAATCCTGCGGCAGCGGCGCCGTCGCGTCGACCGGGAAGACATACATGGACTCGGGCAGCGCGGCCTGGAAGTCCGGCCCCAGCATGAAGTCGATCAACGCCTGAGCCCCGTCGGGGTTCGCCGCTCCGGTCAGCACTCCGGCGTACTCGACCTGGAGGAAGCAGGTGCTCTCGAGCGCGCTGGTGCTCGACGCACCCTCGCCGTCCACGGTGAACGCCGGCGAGGAGTCATAGGAGGTGACGATCGGGCGCTTGCCCTTGCCGCCGCCCTGGGTGAAGTTGACCTGATAGGCGTCGGTCCAGCCCTCGGTGACCAAGGTCCCGTTGTCGATCAGCCGGGTCCAGTAGTCGTCCCAGCCATCGCCGTATTCGGCGATGGTCGCCAGCAGGAACGCCAGGCCCGGCGAACTCGTCGTGGCGCCGGGCGTGACGAACAGGTCGGCGTAGGCGGGGTCCGTCAGATCCTCGAGATCCGCCGGCGGCGCCATGTCCTTCTCGGCGAACCACGACTCGTCGATGTTGACGCACACGTTGCCGTTGTCGATCGGAGTGAGGCGCTGATCGTCGTCGCCCGCGAGCAGGTACTGGTCTGCCCCGGTGGGCAGCGAGGCGTCGTAGGCGGCCAGCACGCCCCCGTCGAGGGCGCGACTACCGAAGGTGTTGTCGATGCCGAAGGCCACGTCGCCGGTGGGGTTGTCCTTGGTGAGGACCAGCTTGTTGGTGAGCGCACCGGCGTCACCCGATGCCTTGATCTTCAGGTCGAAGCCGCTCTCCTGCTTGAACTGCGCGATGAGTTCGTCGGAGATCACGAACGAGTCGTGCGTGACGAGCACGACCTCGCTCGCCGCAGACGACGGGGCGTCGTCTTCACCGACCAGTGAGCAGGACGTGAGCAACACAGCGACCGCGGTGAAGCCGAGGCCGGCCATACGAGAATTGACGCGAGTCATCATGACTCCCTTCGCCGGTGCTAGCCGGAGCAGGTTCGGAGGGTCTGCGGCTCACCCGCACTCTCAGCACCGGCGCCTCGCGGCAGTGGGTGCTCCCCTGTCTTGGTGGGACCAGCCTACGCGGCCTTGTGGGTGGCGGGTGCACGGCCGGCGTGTGGCACTCTCCGACCATGCCCAGCCGACGCCATCAACTCCTCGCCTACGCCGTTCCGCGGCTGCGCAAGTCCAGGGACCTCAGCTCCCTCGAGAGGGAGCGCACCCGGCTCGAGCAGTGGCACGTCGGCCTGGATCGGGGCTTCCCCACGCAGGTCGTGCCGTTGTTCGAGCGCCGCTTCCGCGTGGACCGCGAGGATCTCCCCGGTGGCTTTCCGGCCTACACCCTCACGGCCAAGAACAGCGCCCCGCGGCGAACGGTCGTCTATGTCCACGGCGGCGGATTCGTGGCTCCGATCGACCCGTTCCAGGTTCGCTACGCGGCCCGGCTCGCGGTCGCCCTCGATGCCGCGGTCGTCATGCCCGACTATCCGCTGACCCCCGAGCACTCGTGGCGCGACTCCCATGAGGACGTGGTCGCCCTGATCGAGCGGGCGGCCCGCACCGGTGACCAGACCGTCGTGGCCGGCGACTCCTCCGGCGGCGGGCTCGCCCTCGCGGCGGCGCTGACCGTCCGCTACCGCGGAGGGCCGCAACCCAGCCACCTGCTCCTGCACGCACCGTGGGTCGACCTCACCACCAGCACCCGCGCGGAGACCGAAGCCGCCAGCGAAACAGACCCATGGCTGATGATCGGCAAACTGGATGCCTACGCATCCTGGTGGGCGGGCTCCGAGGACGACCTCGGGCGACCCGAGGTCTCTCCGGCGCTCGGGGACCTGCGGGGCCTGCCGCGCGCATTGATGTTCTGCGGCACACGCGACACGCTCAACCCCGGTTGCCGCCTGCTCGCCCGCCGAGCCGTCGAGGCCGGGTGGGACCTCACCTACGTCGAGGAACCGGACCTCTTGCACGTCTATTCGTTGCTGCCGTTGATCCCCGAGGCGAAGCGGGCGTGGCGAACGACGCTGGGGTTCCTTCGGTGAGCATCGTGATCCGGTCCTTCGACGACCTCGACGCCACCACGGCCTATCAGATCTGGAGGCTGCGTCAACAGGTCTTCGTCGTCGAGCAGGAGTGCGCCTATCCGGACCTGGACGGTCGGGACACCGAGCCGGGAACCCGCCACGTGCTGAGGATCGAGGACGGCGAACTGCTCGGCTATGCCCGCGTCCTCGACGACGGGTCGGTCTGGCGGATCGGTCGCGTCCTCCTTGCACCGTCCGGTCGAGGGCGGGGCCTGGCCGATGAACTCGTGGACGCTGCGCTGACGGTTTGCGTGGGCCGCGACGTCGTCCTCGACGCACAGACGCCACTGGCCGACTGGTATGCCGGGTTCGGATTCGAGGTGGCCGGTCCGGAGTTCATCGAGGATGGGATCCCTCACCTGCCGATGAAACTGAGCCAAGAGTCGAGCACCCACTAACGTCAGGCTCATGCCGGCCCGCCCGTTGATGGTTCTGGTCGTGCTGCTGCTTGCCGGTTGCGCCGATGGAGAGTCGTCGCGGTCGCAGGACGGAGCGGCCGCACCCGACGCCGAACTGATTCCGTACGTCGAGGTCGAGCGCGGTCCAATCGGCGTCACCGCGACCGACGATGGAGACGTCTGGGTCGTCTCCGCTTATGGGGATGCCCTCTCCCGGATTCCGAGTGGAGCCGACGAACCGGACCTGGTCGCCGAGGTCGCGGGCACTCCACTGCGCGCAACGGCGGCGTTCGGCAGGTTGTGGGTGACCTCCTTCGAGCGCAATCGACTGCTCCGCC
>JBFIDC010000129.1:0-8782 GCA_041581495.1 Nocardioides sp.
GGGGTTCGCCGACGGGTCGGGGAACCGGGTCTCGACGCGCTTGGCCTTCGGGTTGGAGCCCGTGATCGGGATCCGGACCGAGGCGGAGCGGTTGCGCGAGGAGTAGACCAGCGAGATCGGGGCCTCGTAGCCGGGCACCAGGCGGTGGTAGGAGTTCACCGTCGGGTTGGTGAAGGCCAGCAGGGACGGCGCGTGCTTGAGGATGCCGCCGATGTAGTGGCGCGCCATGTCGGAGAGACCGCCGTAGCCGGTCTCGTCGTAGAACAGCGGCTCACCGTTGGTCCACAGCGACTGGTGCACGTGCATGCCCGAGCCGTTGTCGCCAAAGATGGGCTTCGGCATGAAGGTGACCGACTTGCCGGCCTCCCAGGCGGTGTTCTTGATGAGGTACTTGAACTTCATCACGTCGTCGGCAGCCTTGAGCAACGTGTCGAAGCGGTAGTTGATCTCGGCCTGGCCGGCGGTGCCGACCTCGTGGTGCGAGCGCTCGACGAGCAGGCCACACGCCTCGAGGTTCTTGACCATGTCGTCACGCAGGTCGCCGTAGTGGTCGTAGGGAGCAACGGGGAAGTAGCCACCCTTGAACCGGGTCTTGTAGCCGCGGTTGTCGCCCTCCTGGCCGGTGTTCCACCAGCCCTCGACGGAGTCGATGTGGTAGTAGCCCTCGTTGGCGCCGGTGGAGTAGCGCACCGAGTCGAAGATGTAGAACTCGGCCTCGGGGGCGAAGTAGGCGGTGTCCGCGATGCCGGTGGTCTCGAGGTAGGCCAGCGCCTTGCGCGCGATGTTGCGCGGGTCGCGGGAGTAGGCCTCGCCGGTGATCGGGTCGTGGATGAAGAAGCTCAGGTTCAGCGTCTTGGCGGTGCGGAACGGGTCGAGGAAGGCGGTGGTGACGTCGGGGAGCAACGCCATGTCCGACTCGTTGATCGCCTGGAAACCGCGGATCGAGGACCCGTCGAAGGCCAGTCCAGTCTCGAAGACCGACTCGTCGAACGACGAGACGGGCACCGTGAAGTGCTGCTCGATGCCAGGCAGGTCGACGAAGCGAACGTCGACCATCTCGACGCCCTCGTCCTTGATGTACTTGAGCAGCTCGTCCTTGTTGCTGAACATTCATCCTCCTTGGCTGTATGCCGGTCTTGGCCCCGGGTGGAAACGGTGCGATCCGGTCATCCAACCGAAAGTTTCGGGCAGAACTCGCGGCGCGGCACTGCGCCACAGGTGCTCTGCAATCTAAGGCAGGGGCTGTGTCGCGACCGTATCGTGATTGTTTCGCCCAGGTAACAGGTGCTCGGCTGGCGAACAGGGCTGGCTAGGCTTCCCCGGTGCCCCCAGCCGATCCCCAGTTAGAGACCGCGTCGTGGAGACGGCGCATCGTCGCACTGATCGTCGATTGGTTGGCCAGCACCGCGGTGGTCATCGCGGTGCTGGGCTTCGAGGACTACGAGAGCAGCGCCGGTGGCTTCATCGTGCTCGGCGTCTTCGTCCTGGAGTCCGCCCTGCTCACCGCGTCGGTCGGTGGCTCCTTCGGTCAACTCGCCACGCGCCTGCGGGTGGTGCGGGTGGACGGGTCCTCGCGACCCATCGGCCTGCTACAGGCACTGGCCCGGCAGGTGATGATCGCGTTGGTGATCCCGCCGCTGGTCTATCGGCCCGACGGGCGGGGACTCCACGACCTCGCCGTCGGATCCGCCACGGTCACGCTCCAGACCTTTCGTGCAGGCCAGGGCCGCTGAGCCTAGGCTGTGGGCATGGCCCACTTGAAGGTTCGCAACCGTGTTCTGGCCGCCACGCTCGGCGCACTGCTGGCGCTGACGTTCGCCGGCTGCGCTGACGACGCACCCACGGCCACCGACGACCCCACGACGGCCTCGGAGACCGAGACCGAGCAACCGGCCACCGAAGAGCCGGAGCCCTCCGAACCGGCGAGTGGTGAATCTGTGGATCCGGCCGACTTCGTGGGCCGACTCCAGAACGGACTCAGCGCCGCCACGACGGCACACGTGACCCTCAAGACCACCGCCGAGGGCGGTGTCGGGTTCACCGCCGAAGGCGACATGGACCTCGGCAGCAACCCGCCGGCGATGTACATGTCGATGAAGAACCCGGCGCTGGGCGGCGACATCACCTTCATCCTGGTCAAGAAGATCGCCTACGTGCAGTTGCCGCAACTCGGCGGCAAGTTCATGCAGTTCAAACTCGACGACCCCGAGAACCCGTTGGGTGGGGACTTCGTCGACGGGTTCGACCCGCGCAGTTCGGTGGCCGACCTGGAAGCGTCCTTGCAGAGCGTCACCTATGTGGGCGACGAGGTCGTCGACGGTGTGAACCTGAGCCACTACGAGGTCGTGGTCGACGCCGCCACCTTCGAGGGTGACGACAAGTCCGCGGGCACCCACGAACTCGGGATGTGGCTCGACAGCGAGGACCGGATCTCACGGTTCGTCTTCGATCTCGGCACTCAGGGCAATGTGACCGCGTCCTACTCCGACTGGGGCCAGGACGTGATCATCGAGGCGCCGGCGCCGGACGACATCATGAGCATGCCCGGAGCCTGACTGGGGCCCGACCCCCTGGCCGGGCAGCAGCGAGGAGGCTCAGCGCCCCTTCATGTTGCCGCGGTTGCCCTTCATGCTCGTCGGCACCGGCCCCTTGGGGATCGGGATGGTGGAGCGTTGGGCGTCGAGGGCCTTGATCCGGTTGAGGACGTCGGTGAGTTCGGCCGGCTTCACGCCGCGGCCGAGCTTCTGCACGTGCCGCACCAGCTTGCGCAGCGGAACCTGGCCCTCCTCGTTGCCGGCGATCACCTCGTGCACCGGGGTGTCGGCGGCGACCCGCTCGTGCTTGCGCCGTTCGCTGGCCATCAGCTTGGGCAGCCGGTTGGGGTTGCCCTCGCCGATCAGCACGATTCCGGGTGGCCCGACCACGCGGTGGACCATGTCCTGCTGCTTGGTGAAACCGACGACCGCGTCGACCTTCCACCCGCGGCGCAGCAGGCGCAGTGCCGAGGCGGCGGCCCCGGGCTGACCCTCCATCTGCGCGAACGCCGACTTCTGGGCCCGCCGCCCGAAGACGATCAGGGTGGTCAGCAGGCCGATCATGAGCCCGCCGACGATGCCGAGCGCCAGTTCGATCGCGCCGGTGCCGGGAAGCAGAACGAACAGCACGAACCCGAGCGCACCGGAGATGAGGAACGTCGCCAGCAGGATCAGGCCGATGAACCGGTCGGTCTTCTTCGTCAGCCGGTAGGACTCGACGAACTGCTGGCGGCGGTTCATGTCGGTGGCGGGGTTCGGGGCGTTGTTGGCCATGCGGTCTGGCAGCCTCTTCGGTCGAGTCGGGTGCGGAAGTTGAGTTGCTCGCCTGGTCAGGCGGGCGCGCCCTGGCGGGCGTCCATCGCCTGACGGTACAACCGACCGGCGCGGTAGGACGAACGCACCAGGGGTCCGGACAGGACGCCCGCGAAACCGATCTCTTCGGCCTCGGTGGCGAGTTCGACGAACTCCTCGGGTTTGACCCAGCGCTCCACCGGGTGGTGCCGGGCGCTGGGGCGTAGGTACTGGGTGATCGTGACCAGTTCGGTGCCGGCGTCGTGGAGGTCGCGCAGCGCCTGGCTGACCTCCTCGCGGGTCTCGCCCATGCCCAGGATCAGGTTGGACTTGGTGACCAACCCGAAGGCGCGCGCCTGGGTCAGGACATCGAGGGATCGGTCGTAGCGGAACGCCGGCCGGATGCGCTTGAAGATGCGGGGCACGGTCTCGACGTTGTGGGCCAGGACCTCGGGTCGCGACTCGAAGACCTCGGCGAGCAGGTCGGGCTTGCCGTTGAAGTCGGGGATGAGGTTCTCCACGCCCGTGCCGGGGTTGAGTTCGTGGATGACGCGCACCGTCTCGGCATAGAGCCAGGCCCCGCCGTCGGGCAGGTCATCGCGGGCGACACCGGTGATGGTCGCGTAGCGCAACTCCATCTTCTGCACCGATTCTGCGACGCGACGCGGCTCGTCGCGGTCCAGCGGCTCAGGCTTGCCGGTGTCGATCTGGCAGAAATCGCAGCGCCGTGTGCACTGGTCGCCGCCGATGAGGAACGTCGCCTCGCGGTCTTCCCAGCACTCGAAGATGTTGGGGCAGCCCGCCGCCTCGCACACCGTGTGCAGGCCCTCGGACTTCACCAGGCTCTTGAGCGAGTTGTACTCCGGCCCCATCTTGGCCCGGGTCTTGATCCATTCGGGCTTGCGTTCGATCGGGGTCTCGGCGTTGCGGACCTCGAGGCGCAGCAACTTGCGGCCTTCGGGCGTGGGGGTGGAACTCACAAACAGCGAGCCTACGCCGGGCCCCCAGGATCTGGTCCCGAGGTCTCGCGGAGGACTAGCCTGAGTTGCCTCGAACCGACCACGAATGGAGTTCTCATGGTGCGCACAGTCGGGTCCTCCGCTCGAGGAAACCTGAGCCTCGCGATCTCGGTCCTCGCCCTGGTGGTCGCCCTCTCCGGAACCGCCTATGCGGCGCTTGGTCCGGGCTCGGTGTCCACAAAACAACTCGCCAAGCACGCCGTCACCAAGGCCAAGATCCGCAACGGCGCCGTGAGCGCCCGCAAACTTGCCGCCGGGTCAGTTCGGTCCTCCAAGCTCGCGCCGAATTCGGTGGACGCCAGGGCCATCCGCGATCGCTCCATCCGACTGCGTGACCTCGGGGGGCCGGTGACCGATCGGACGACCACCGTCGATTCACAGATCACCGTGGCTGCTGGAGCATGCCGCCAGATCTTCTTGGCGCTGTTCAACCCGACACCCGACGGGTACTTGGGCTCAATGGTCGTGGGCACCATCACCACGTCCACCGGTGACCCAGTGGTCAGCAACGTCGGTTTTGTGGTTCCAACGCTCCTGACGGGAACTACCCAAGGTGGTGCTATCGCAAACCTGGGGGTCTGTGGGGGCACCAGTTCTCAGACCATCCCGGCCGGATCGGTGGTGACCTGGTCGCTCATTGCGCCGTGAACCTCTCCCCAGGTGCGACAAGTTCGATCCGGGTGGTTCGGCCCGGTTCGGGCCGCGGGTCGTAGTCAGGCGTCGACACGTACGGCGCCCACGCCAGCAGTTCGGCGATTCGCCGCTGGAGGACCGGCAGGACTTCAGCGACCCCCACGGTGCGTCCGAGTTCGCGGGACAGCGTCGTGACGCCGGCATCGGCGATGCCGCACGGCACGAAGCGGTCGTACCAGCCGAGGTCGACGTCGCAGTTGAGCGAGATGCCGTGCATGGTGACTCCGCGGGAGACGCGCAGGCCGATGGCACCCACCTTGCGCTCGGGGCCTCGCTCATCGGCTCGCAGCCACACGCCGCTGCGTCCGGGAATTCGCGCGGTCGTCACGCCGAGGTCGGCGCACGCGTCGATCATGGCTTGTTCGAGGCGGCGCACGAAGTCGACCACCAGCACGTGGTCGGGCAACCGAACGATGGGATAGGCCACCAGTTGCCCCGGCCCGTGGAAGGTGATCTTGCCGCCGCGATCGACGTCGATGACAGGTGCGCCGCCGGAGTCGAGCGGGCGCTCCCCGGGCTCGGTGCGCTTCCCGGCGGTGTAGGTCGGTGGATGCTCGAGCAGCAACACCGTGTCGGGACGATCACCCTCGACCACGGCCTGGTGGACCTGCTTTTGAAGTTCCCACGCCGCGAGGTAGTCCACGGCGTCTTGGCCGAGTCCGGCGACCTCGAAGGACAACTCGCTCACCTGGTCGAGGCTACGCGCTGGATGAGTGAGCGCCGAGGAAGGCAAGCTGATCGGGCAGCATCCGGTGCCAGTAGTCGGCGTCGTGGGCACGCCGACGCCACCGAGCAGCACTGCCCTGCGAGTGGCCATGGGGCAAGTGTGCCGGGGCCCGTGCCTGTGGATGAGCACCGACGCGGCCGCGCCGATCGGGATAGGACTGGAGGCATGACTCCGCAGCGCGCAGCTCTGGCCACGCTGGTGGCCATGGTCGCACTGGGCGTGGTCTGGGGGAGTCTCTCGCTGCTCGGTCTGACGGCCCAGCCAGCGCCGACCGCGCCGACGGCACCGTCGATGGGGCCCACCCGCGAGCCCAGGGCCGAGGTCGAGGCGGCCCGGATCCTGGCGGAGTGGGACCAGCAGCGCAGCAGTGCGTGGGCGCACGGTGACGCAGCGGGCCTGGCCTCCCTCTATGTCGACGGCTCGTCGGCGGCAGTCGCTGACGTGAGCATGCTGCGGCGGTGGCAGCGCCGCGGAGTCCACGTCCGTGGCCTGCGGACTCAGGTCCTCAGACTGGAGGTGCTCGAACGGGGCCGGGATCGGTGGGTGCTCGACGTGACGGATCGGGTCATCGGAGGCCGGGCCGTGCAGGGTGCCAGGACTCAGGTGTTGCCGACCGACGCTGCGACGCGTCGGCGCATCGACCTGCGCAGACGCGATGGCCGGTGGCTGGTGGCCGAGGTCAGTCCGCTGCGTTGAGCCCGGTGCGCAGCACCTCGGCGACGTTGCGATCGGAGAAGGCGAACCCCGCTGCCTCGAGGGCGGCCGGGCGGGCATTGATCGAACCGAGGAGTTCGGGCGCCATCTTGCCGGCGCCGAGTTTGAGCGCCACGCGAGGCGCCGTCGCGAAGGAGGGGCGGTTCAACGCCTTGGCGAGTTCGGCGGTGAAGGCCGCATTGGTCGGCGGCTCGGGACAGATCAGGTTGAACGGTCCGGCGGCGTCGTCGTGTTCGGCGAGGTGGACCACAGCACCTGTCCAGTCGCGAAGCGAGATCATCGGCATGAATTGCGACCCGTCACCGAGGCGCCCGCCGAGGCCCAACCTGAACAGGGTGCGCAGTTGCTTCAGCGGCGCACTGCGCACGTCCATGACCGGGGAGGTGCGCAGGATGCACACCCGGGCGCCCGCCTCGACCGCCGGATCCGCCGCCGACTGCCATTCGCGCGTCACCACCGTCAGGAGAGCCTCGCCCCGGCTGTCGGAGTCCTCGGTGAGGACCTCATCGCCATGGTCGCCGTAGTAGCTGATCCCGTTGCCGGCCAGGAACGCCGGCTTGCGCTCGCTGCTCGCGATCGCGGCGGCCAGCACCTCGGTGGTGCGAACCCGGCTCTCCCGCAGTTCGCGAGCCCATTTCGCGGAGTGCGGGTTGCCCAGAGTCGGTGACCCCGCCAGGTTGATCACGACGTCGGCCGCCTCGATCGCCGCCGGGTCCAGCCTGTCGGCGTAGGGGTCCCACGTCGACTCAGCCGGGCCCGACGAGGGTCGCCTCACCAGGGCCGTCACCCCGTGTCCGGCGGCCACCAGGGCATCGGACAGCGCCGTGCCGAGGAATCCCGACGAACCCGCGATGAGGACCTTCATGACGATGCGACCACCGGTCCTAGACCTCGAACGCTCCGGATTCGAGGCGCGTCTTGATGGTCTGGAGGAACCGGCCGGCATCGGCCCCGTCGACCAGACGGTGGTCGTAGGTCAACGCGAGGTAGACCATGTGGCGCACCGCGATGGTCTCGCCGAGATTCGGGTCGTCGATCACCACCGGACGCTTCACGACCGTGCCCGGCCCGAGGATCGCGACCTGGGGCTTGTTGATGATCGGCGTGTCCCACAAGGCGCCGACGCTGCCCAGGTTGGTGATGGTGAACGTGCCCCCGGCCAGTTCGTCCGGACCGATCTTGTTGTCACGGGTGCGGGCGGCGACGTCGGCGATCTTCTTGGCAAGACCGGCCACCGACAGGTCACCGGCGTCCTTGACGACCGGGGTGAGCAGGCCCTTCTCGGTGTCCACTGCGAAGGCGAGGTTCTCGCGGTCGTAGTAGGTGATCTCACCTGCCTCGGTGTCGATCGTCGCGTTGAGCTTCGGGTGTTCCTTCAAGGCGTCGATCGCTGCCTTGGCGAAGAACGGCAGGTAGCTCAACTTGACGCCCTCGCGAGCCAAGAACGCTTCCTTCTCGGCGTCGCGCATGCGGGCGACGTTGGTGACGTCGACCTCGACCACCTGGGTGAGTTGGGCCGAGGACTGCAGCGAATCGACCATCCGCTCGGCGATGATCTTGCGCAGTCGCGAGACCTTCTCGGTCGTGCCGCGCAGAGGCGAGGGCGTCACCGCGGCACCGCTGGGCGCGGCCGCGGATGCTGCGGCAGGTGCCGCCGCGGGAGCCGCGGCAGGCTTCGCTGCCTCGAGCACGTCCTGCTTGCGGATCCGGCCACCGACCCCGGTGCCGCTGACCTTGCTGAGGTCGACGCCGTGCTGAGCCGCCAGTTTGCGCACCAGCGGGGTCACATAACCGGCACCGGCGCTCTCACCGCCCGCACGAGACGTCGGCGCCTCGGCAGCGGGAGCCTGGGCAGCGGGAGCCTGGGCAGCGGGAGCCTGGGCCGCCGGTTGGGCCGCCGGTTGGGCCGCTGGTTGGGCCGCGGGCTCCGGCTCGGGCCTGGCTGCCACCTCGGGTTCGGGCTCGGGCTCGGGTTCGGGGGTGGGCTCGGGCTCCGGTTCCGGAGTGGGTTCGGGAGTGGGCTCGGCGGCCGGGGGAGCAGACCCGGCATCGCCGGATCCGATCAGGGCCAGCTCGGCACCCACCTCGACGGTCTCGTCCTCGGCGGCCTTGATCTCCAAGAGCGTGCCGGCGACCGGCGAGGGGATCTCGGTGTCGACCTTGTCGGTGGAGACCTCCAGCAGCGGTTCGTCGACTGCGACCTCGTCGCCGACCGACTTCAGCCAGCGGGTGACGGTGCCCTCGGTGACGGACTCGCCCAGGGCGGGCAGGGTCACCGGGGTGCTGTTGCCTCCACCGCCCGA
>JBFIDC010000130.1:0-8694 GCA_041581495.1 Nocardioides sp.
AAGCACCGATCTCCGCGTTGAACGGGTGCAATTCAGTCCCAAGTCCCCCCACAATTGGGACCGGTGGCCGTGTCAACCCCCCACTGGCACGGCCACCACATCACACGCCCGCTGAAGCCGCGAGATCTGCTCCGCACCAGGGTCGAACCTAAGATCGCCTGGTGAATGCGTTGAGCGATCCGACCACCGGGGCCTGGTGGCGCGAAGCCGTCACCTATCAGGTCTACGTCCGCAGCTTCGCCGACAGCGACGGCGATGGCATCGGCGATCTTCCGGGGATCACCTCGCGGTTGCCCTACCTGCGTGACCTCGGGGTCGACGCCGTCTGGCTCACCCCGTTCTATGCCTCACCGCAGCACGACCATGGCTACGACGTGGCCGACTACTACGACGTGGACCGACTGTTCGGAAGCCTCTCGGACGCGGACGCGCTGCTGGCCGCCGCGCACGACCTGGGCCTGCGCGTGATCGTCGACCTGGTGCCGAACCACACCTCCAGCGATCACCGCTGGTTCCAAGACGCACTCGCCGCTGGCCCGGGCAGCCCCGAGCAAGCGCGCTACCTGTTCGCCGAGGGCCGGGGGCCGGACGGCTCCGAGCCGCCCAACAACTGGAGATCCGTCTTCGGCGGCAGCGCCTGGGAGCGAGTCGCGGACGGCCAGTGGTACCTCCACCTCTTCGACAGGACCCAGCCCGACCTCAACTGGCGCAACCCGGAGGTCGGCGACATGTTCGTGGACGTCCTGCGGTTCTGGCTGGATCGTGGTGTGGACGGGTTCCGGGTCGACGTCGCGCACGGACTCGTCAAGGAGGCCTCGCTGCGCGACCAGGTGGTCTCTCAGGCCGACGAAAGCGGCACCTCCATGGTTGAACGTGCCGCTGCGGACGAGCCCATGTGGGACCAGCCCGAGGTGCACGAGGTGTATCGCCGCTGGCATCGGGTGCTGTCCGACTACCCGGGGGATCGGGTCCTGGTGGCTGAGGCATGGACGCAGACCCCCGAGTCCATGGCACGCTTCGTCCGCGCCGATGAGATGCATCAGAGCTTCAACTTCGCCTGGCTGCTGGCCCCGTGGTCCGCCGCAGCCTTCGCGGAGGTGATCCAGGGAACCATCACGGCCCTCGACGACGTTCACGCTCTGCCGACCTGGGTCCTGTCCAACCACGACGTCACCCGCCACCCGACCAGGTACGGGGGCGGGCAGACCGGCGTGGCACGGGGACGCGCGGCCACCCTCGCGATGCTGGCGCTGCCGGGATCTGCCTACCTCTACCAAGGCGAGGAACTCGGCCTCGAAGAGGTCGACGTCGCCCCTGACGACCGCCAGGACCCGGCGTGGGTCCGCCATTTGGATGGAGCCTTCGAGGGTGCGCCCGTGCACGGCACGGTGGGCCGCGACGGCTGCCGGGTGCCGATCCCGTGGTCGGGGGACCAACCGCCCTTCGGCTTCGGCCCTGGGTCCGGCCAACCCTGGCTTCCTCAACCACCCGGCTGGGGCACCGTGTCGGTCGCCGCTCAAGAGACCGACGACGCGTCGACGTTGGCCTTCTATCGCCGCGCCCTCGCCGCGCGCCGCGAGCACGCGCACGGCTCCGACCTGCTGTTGACCGGCCTCGAAGCGGACGACGAGGTCCTCCGCTTCCGGCGGGGCCGCCTGCACGTGGTTCTCAACGCCGGCGCAACCGCCATCCCCCTGCCGGCTGGCGAGGTGGTCCTCGCCAGCGGCCCACTGGAGGCCGACTCACTACCTCCGGACACGGCGGTCTGGCTGGCCTGAGGCCAGCGAGTCGGTGCCTTAGGAGTTGAGGGCCTCGTTGTAGCGGCCAAGCGTGTCGACGAACTCGCTCAGTTCGGCTGAGGACCAGTCGGCCAGTTGCTCATCGAGCCACTTGCGGCGGTGCTCACCCATGTCGGCCATGCGACGGACGGCCTCTTCGCTGGCGGCCACCAGCATCGCCCGCCCGTCGTCGGGGTCGGCAGTGCGAGTGACGAGGTCGAGGTCGACCAGATGCTGCAACTGCCGACTGATCGCGCCCTTGTCGATCGCGAAACTCTCAGCGATCCGCGAGGCCCGCATCGGCCCCTCTTCGGCGAGCCAGGCCAGCAGCAGATAGGACGAGGGCTGCAGTCCGGGGTGCACCGCCTCTGCGCGCTCGTGGATCACCCGCCGGATCCGGCGGATGAGGACTCCCACCTCGGACTCGAGGCGGCGCAGCGACTCACCGCGAGACTGACCGCTCGACACGACGTTCACCCGCCCCGATCGCAAATTAGTTGACCCAGGCAACGATACAGGAGTGCGGACGCAGCGACCCGCAGGCCTGACTCCTATCGAGGAGCCGCACCGGGGGACGTTCCCAGTTGACCTGCGGGCCGGGTGGCTGCGTTGGATTCACCAGCAGCCTCGCGACTGATTCCAGCCGCGTGTTGCTGACGGCTGCTAGAGGGCAGCCACCTCACGCGTCCTGAAAGAATTCATTCCTCAGACCACCTCCTTTCCCGTGTCCGACGAGCGTAGGTCGAACCCGCTCGCCAGACAACGGGATATCCAGGCCCGAACGCCGAGGCTCGATGGCGGCCGGGTCAGGCCAATGCGGCGGCGAACTGTGACTCATAGAGCCGGGCATAGGCGCCGCCTGCAGCCAGCAGGTGAGCGTGGTCGCCCTGCTCCACGATCTTGCCGTGCTCCATCACCAAGATGAGGTCGGCGTCGCGAATCGTGGAGAGCCGGTGCGCGATGACGAACGAGGTTCGATCGGTGCGCAGCGCTGCCATCGCCTTCTGCAGCAGGAGCTCGGTGCGGGTATCCACCGACGAGGTCGCCTCATCGAGGATCAACAGCGCTGGATCGGAGAGGAACGCTCGGGCGATGGTGACGAGTTGGCGTTCGCCGGCCGAGAGGTTGCCGCCGTCCTCGTCGACGACGGTGTCGTAGCCGTCGGGCAACGAGTGCACGAACCGATCGACGAAGGTCGCCCGAGCCGCGGTCAACATCTCCTCCTCGGTCGCCTCGGGGCGGCCATAGGTGATGTTGTCGCGGATCGTGCCCTTGAACAGCCAGGTGTCTTGGAGCACCATCCCGATCCGCCCGCGGAGCGCGGCCCTGGGCATCGAGGTGATGTCGGTGCCGTCGAGGGTGATCCGTCCGCCGTCGAGTTCATAGAAGCGCATCACCAGGTTGACCAGCGTCGTCTTGCCGGCGCCGGTGGGTCCGACGATGGCCACGGTCTGACCCGGCGAAGCCACCAGCGAGAGGTCCTCGATCAGCGGTTCGGCAGGGTCGTAGCTGAAGGAGACGCCCTCGAAGCGCACCTCCCCCGGTCCGCCGGGACCCACCGGGGAGAGCTCCTGGTCGGGCACCTGCTCGTCGGCGTCGAGCAGTTCGAAGACCCGCTCGGCCGAGGCCACGCCCGACTGGAGGAGGTTGGTCATGGATGCGACCTGGGTCAGGGGCTGCATGAACTGCCGGGAGTACTGGATGAAGGCTTGGACATCGCCGATCGACAAGGTCCCCTGGGTCACGCGGAGCCCACCGACCACAGCGATCACGACATAGTTGAGGTTCCCGATGAAGAACATCACCGGCATGATCAACCCGCTGATGAACATGGCCTTGAACGAGGCGTCATAGAGCGCGTCGTTGTGCTCGGCGAAGGTGGCCTCCACCTCGCCGCGGCGACCGAAGACGGCCACCAGCGCGTGTCCGGAGAACGACTCCTCGATGTGCGCGTTGAGCTTGCCCGTACGCCGCCACTGAGCGATGAACTGGCCCTGCGAGCGCTTCATGATCCGCGCGGTCACCAGCATCGAGAGCGGCACGCTGATCAACGCGATGAGTGCCAGCATCGGCGAGATCCAGATCATCATCGACAGCACGGCAACGACGGTCAGGACCGAGGTGAGCAGTTGGCTCAGCGTCTGTTGCAGGGTCTGACTGACGTTGTCGATGTCGTTGGTCACCCGGCTCATGAGTTCGCCGCGAGGCTGCTTGTCGAAGTACTCCAACGGCAGTGCGTTGACCTTGTCTTCGACGTCCGAGCGCATCCGCCGCACGGTGTTCTGGACCACGTCATTGAGCAGGTAGCCCTGCACCCAGGCGAGGAACGATCCCAAGACATAGACCGCGAGCACTTGCAGGAGCACGTTGCGCACCGCGTCGAAGTCGACGGGGCGGCTGGCCAGGAACGCATCGAAGATCAAGTCGGTGGCGCGCCCGAGAAGCCGCGGCCCGTAGGCGAGCAGGAAGACGCTCGCCACCGCCAGCGCGACCACCGCGAAGGCTCGACCCCGTTCAGGAGCCATCCTGCGCGCGAGTCGCTTGATGGAAGGCCCGAAGGTCATCGCCTTCTGACCGACCATCCCGCCGGCCATCGGACCTCGGCCCGGGCCGCCCATGGGCGCCTCGATGCGCTCGGTCTGCTTCATCGTCGGCCCGCCCTTGGGCGAACCCACAGTCGACGGCGACGCGGGGGCGCTCATGCTGCCTCCTCGGCGGTGAGTTGCGAAGCGACGATCTCTTGATAGGTGGGGTTGTCGGCGAGCAACTCCGCGTGGGTTCCGCGGCCGACGATCCGGCCGTCCTCGAGAACCAGGATCAGGTCGGCATCCCGGATGCTCGACACGCGCTGGGCCACGACCACGACCGTGGACTCACGGGTCTCCGGCCGCAGTGCCGCGCGCAGCCTCGCATCGGTGGTGAGGTCGAGGGCCGAGAACGCGTCGTCGAACAGATAGATCTCGGGTCGCCTGACCAGGGCCCGGGCAATGGCGAGGCGTTGCCGTTGACCTCCGGAGACGTTCGTTCCGCCCTGGACGATCGGGGCGTCGAGGCCCTCGGGCATCCGCTCGACGAACTCACGGGCCTGAGCGACCTCGAGGGCGTGCCAGAGCTCCTCGTCGGTGGCCTCCGGCTTGCCGTGGAGCAGGTTGCTGCGCACGGTCCCGGAGAAGAGGAACGCGCGCTGCGGGACCAACCCGATGCGGGACCAGAGGAACTCGGGATCGATGTCACGCACATCGACCCCATCGAGTCGGACGCTGCCCTCGGTGGCGTCGAACAGGCGTGGAACCAGATCGAGCAGCGTCGACTTGCCGGCACCGGTGGAACCGATGACCGCCACCGTCTGGCCGGGCCGAGCGCTGAAACTGATGTCGCAGAGCACCGGTTGCTCGGCACCGGGGTAGGTGAAGGCCACACCCTCGAGGTCGAGCCCACCGGTGGGGTCGAGCACCTGCACCCCGTCGAGAGGGGGGACCACACTGGGCTCGGTGTCGAGGACCTCGCTGATCCGATCGGCACACACCGCCGAGCGAGGGATCTGCATCAGCATGAACGTCCCCATCATCACGCTCATCAGGATCTGCATCAGGTAGGTCAAGAACGCCGTGAGGGCGCCGACCTGCATCTGCCCGTTGTCGACCCGGTGGCCGCCGAACCAGATCACCGCGACGCTCGAGATGTTCACCACCAAGATCACCAGCGGGAACATCGTCGCCATCCAGCGCCCGGCCTTCACCGAGACCTCGGTGAGACCGTCGTTCGCCTCGGCGAATCGCTGCGTCTCCCGCGGTTCACGCACGAAGGCGCGCACGACCCGGATGCCGCTGATCTGCTCACGGAGGATCCGGTTGACGTCATCGATGCGGGTCTGGACGAGCCGGAAGAAGGGCACCATCTGGGAGACCACGATCGCCACCGAGACGAACAGAGCGGGCACCACCACGGCCAGCAGCCACGAGAGCCCCAGGTCCTCGCGCATCGCCATCACCACGCCGCCGACCATCATGATCGGCACCTGCACCGCCAGGCTGCAGGTCAGCAGCGCGAGCATCTGCACCTGCTGAACGTCGTTGGTGTTGCGGGTGATCAAGGAGGGCGCCCCGAACTGGGCGACCTCGCGACCGGAGAACGAGCCGACACGGTGGAACAGCGCCGCGCGCAGGTCGCGCCCGAACGACATCGCGGTGCGTGAGGCGAAGGCCACGGCGATGACCGAACAGACGATCTGGACCAGTGCGACGCCGAGCATGACCGCGCCGGTGCGCATGATGAAGTCGGTGTCACCGACGGCGACGCCCTGGTCGATGATGTCGGCGTTGAGGCTGGGCAGGTACAGCATCGCCACGGTGGAGATGAACTGCAGGACCACGATCCCGGCCAGCCACGGTTTGTAGGGCGCCAGATAGGTCCTGAGGACGCGAATCAACATCAGTCTCGCCCTTCCGGGTGCTTGAGGAGGCCGTGCAACAACGTGGAGACGATCTGCTCAGGAGTGAGCAGATCGCCGTCGGCGATGTGCGGGTGACTGCCGGCGAAGGTGAGCAGTCGGAGCTGCTGCAAGAAGGCGTCGCGCTCGACCCGCAGCACCGCGACGTCCTCGCCGAGGACCTCGCACATCCGCTCGTGCACGCAATCGCGCCAGCGGGTGGCCTCGGGGCCCTCGTGAAGATGATCGGGGGGCCGCACCAGACCGACCTTCTGCATCAGTGCGAACGTGGCGCGGAAGCGCTGCTGCAACACCGCGACGAGCTGGGTCAGTCGGGCCTCCAGCGGCAGGTCCGGGTCGATCTCGGCGATCCGATCGATGACCGCACCCGGGGCGAAAGCCCGCGCGATCGCCGCGTCGACGAGTTCGTCCTTGGAGTCGACGACCCGGAAGATCGTGCCCTCGGCGACGCCCGCCGCCTCGGCGATCTGCTTGGTGGTCACCGCCAGGCCGTGTTCTCGCAGCAGGTCGAGGGTGACGTCGACCAGCGCCTCGAGGCGTCGCTCGGGTCGCATCGGCCGGGCGCGCTCGCGGCGCACTCGTGTTGATCCCATGGCCAGGGAGCATAAGTGAGTGAGCGCTCACTCACCAAATCTGCTCGGCGCGATCCGCCGAGCCCGATGCGTTGGCTAGGGAGCCAGTCGCTCCACTTGCCAGTGGGCCGGGTCTCCGGTCTCCTCGCGGCGGTAGACCAGTCGGTCGTGCATCCGGCCCGGGCGGCCCTGCCAGAACTCAAAGGTCTCCGGGCGTACGAGATAGCCGCCCCACTCCTCGGGAGTCGGAACGGCGTGGTCGGCGTACCGGGCCTGCGCCTCGGCATAGGCCGCGGCCAACTCCTCCCGGTCGGCGACGACTCGCGATTGCTTGGAGGCCCATGCGCCGAGTTGTGAGGCGCGCGGGCGCACCGCGAAATAGGCATCGACGTCGGCACGCGGCAACTGCGCGGCGATCCCTTCGATCCGGACCTGACGCTCCAGTGGGTGCCAGGGGAACAGCAGTGCGCACCGCGGGTTCACCGCCAGGTCCTCGCCCTTGCGTGAGGCGGTGTTGGTGAAGAACACGAACCCCTCGACTGAGAAGCCCTTGAGCAGCACGAACCGCGCCGAGGGGTCGCCCTCGGCGGATGCGGTGGCGACCACCATCGCGTTGGGTTCGTGGATCCCGTCGGCGCAGGCTTGGTCGTACCACTGCTCGAACATGGCGATGGGATCCGGCAACAGATCGGCCTCGGTCAGGCCACCGCGGGTGTAGGCCTCGCGCGCCGACGCGAGGTCGCGAACAGGTTCAGTCATCGTCCCTCGCTCATGGGGAGAAGAGGCCGCGCGCGGCAACGCCCGGCGACCCGGTTGATCACGTCGGTGACCTGGCCGGTGTCGAGCCCGTCGAACGGGTTGCCGAGGTCCATGGTCAGGACATTAGTGCCGAGTGCTAATAATCCGGACGCACCCGGTCGAGGGGCGAACCGCGTACGGCACAATGCCGCTCATGACTGAAGGCCCACAGGTACACCACGGTCTCGAAGGCGTCGTCGCCTTCGAGACCCAGATCGCCGAGCCCGACAAAGAAGGATCGGCACTGCGCTACCGCGGCGTCGACATCGAGGACATCGTCGGGCGCGTCCCCTTCGAGAACGTGTGGGGCCTGCTGATCGACGGCAGCTACACCCCCGGCCTCGCTCCGGCCGAGCCGTACAACCTGCCGCTGCACACCGGCGATGTTCGCGTCGACGTGCAGGCCGCCGTGGCCATGCTGGCGACGGCCTTCGGTTTCGGCCAGACCTACGACATCAGTGACGAGCAGGCCCGCGAGGACATCGGGCGCCTGGCCGTCATGGTCCTCTCCTACGCCGCCCAGTCCGCGCGCGGCATCGAACAGGCCGTGGTGCCGCAGAGGGTCATCGACGAGGGCACCAGCCTCGCCGAGAAGTTCCTGATCCGCTGGAAGGGCGAGGCTGACCCCAACCACGTCAAGGCGATCGACGCCTACTGGTCCTCCGCCGCCGAGCACGGCATGAACGCCTCCACCTTCACCGCGCGGGTGATCACCTCCACCGGTGCCGACGTCGCGGCTGCGTTCAGCGGCGCGATCGGTGCGATGAGTGGCCCGCTCCACGGTGGCGCACCCGCCCGCGTGCTGACCATGATCGAGGACGTCGAGAAGTCCGGCGACGCCGTGGCCTACGTCAAGGGCCTGCTCGACTCGGGTGAGCGACTCATGGGCTTCGGTCACCGCGTCTACCGCGCCGAGGACCCCCGAGCCCGGGTGCTGCGGCGGACCGCCAAGGAACTCAACGCGCCTCGATACGCCGTGGCCGAGGCCTTGGAGCAGGCGGCGCTGGCCGAACTCCGCGAGCGTCGGCCCGACCGTGTGCTCGAGACCAACGTCGAGTTCTGGGCTGCCATCGTCCTGGACTTCGCCGAGGTGCCG
>JBFIDC010000131.1:0-8660 GCA_041581495.1 Nocardioides sp.
CCTCCAAATACTTCTCGAGCAGCGCTTCGTCGTGTTCGACGGCCGCCTCGACCAGTTCGTGGCGCAGCTGCTCGACCTTCGCGCTCAACGCCTCGGGCACCGCGCCTTCGGTCCAGTTCGCACCGAGCGACGCCTCGTCATAGACGAGCTCCACGCGCCGGATCACGTCCACCATGCCCGTGAACAGCTCGCCCTCGCCCAGCGGACAATGAACCGGGAACGCCTTCGCGCCCAGCCGATCCTTGATCATGTCGACGACGTGGAAGAAATCCGCGCCGACGCGGTCCATCTTGTTGACGAAGGCGATCCGCGGCACGCCGTAGCGGTCCGCCTGGCGCCACACCGTTTCCGACTGCGGCTCGACGCCGCCGACCGCGCAGAACACGGCGACCGCGCCGTCCAACACGCGCAGGCTGCGCTCGACCTCGACCGTGAAGTCGACGTGTCCCGGCGTGTCGATGATGTTGATCCGGTAGTCCTCGTCGAACCGCTTCCAGTGGCACGTGGTCGTCGCGGACGTGATCGTGATGCCGCGCTCCTGCTCCTGCTCCATCCAGTCCATGGTCGCGGCGCCGTCATGCACCTCGCCCAGCTTGTGGGACTTGCCGGTGTAGAACAGGATCCGCTCGGTGGTGGTGGTCTTACCGGCATCGATGTGCGCCATGATGCCGATGTTGCGGACCTTGTTCAGGTCGGTCGTGATGTCGACGGCCACGTTCTTGTCTCAGTCCCTCGGTCGCAATGTGCTCAGCGGTACGTGCAGGTTGCCCAGATGATCCGGACCGGGCGGTTGGGGCTGCCTGCGTTCGCAGCAGGCACCCGTGGCCACCCGGGCCGGGCGGGTCACCAGCGGTAGTGGGCGAAGGCCTTGTTGGACTCGGCCATCTTGTGGGTGTCCTCGCGCTTCTTCACTGCGGCACCGAGGCCGTTGGAAGCGTCGAGGATCTCGTTCATGAGGCGCTCGGCCATCGTCTTCTCGCGACGGTCCTGGGCGTAGCCGACCAGCCAGCGCAGGGCCAGCGTGGTGCCGCGGGTGCCCTTGACCTCGATCGGGACCTGGTAGGTCGCGCCACCGACACGGCGGGACTTGACCTCCAGCGCGGGCTTCACGTTGTCCATCGCACGCTTGAGCGTGACGACGGGGTCGGTGCCCGTCTTGTCGCGGCAACCCTCGAGGGCGCCGTAGACGATGCGCTGGGCGACCTGCTTCTTGCCGTCCTGCAGCACCTTGGAGACGAGCTGGGTGACCAGCTGCGAGCCGTAGACGGGGTCGACGTCGAGCGGCCGCTTCGGGGCCGGACCCTTGCGGGGCATTAGCTCTTCTCCTTCTTCGCGCCGTAGCGGCTGCGGGCCTGCTTGCGGTTCTTGACACCCTGGGTGTCGAGCGTGCCGCGGATGATCTTGTAGCGGACACCGGGAAGGTCCTTCACCCGGCCGCCGCGCACGAGCACGATGGAGTGCTCTTGAAGGTTGTGACCCACGCCCGGGAGGTAGGCCGTGACCTCGACGCCGCTGCTCAGGCGCACACGGGCGACCTTGCGGAGGGCGGAGTTCGGCTTCTTCGGGGTGGTGGTGTAGACGCGGGTGCAGACACCGCGGCGCTGGGGCGAACCCTTCAGGGCAGGCGTCTTGTTCTTCGACACCTTGTCCTGGCGGCCCTTGCGGACCAACTGATTAATTGTGGGCACCTGGTGGTTCCCTTTCGTCTTCGTATCTTCACGGCCCAGCGCCTTGCCGGGCACGGAGGTGTTGCTTCGTGCGATGTGCCTGTGACGATGTGCCTTCGACTGGGCGCACTACGTGAAGTCATGAGCCGAGTGCGGTGGGCACGCCGATGGTCTGGTCGTCCAGACCCAAGGGTCGAGACTACTCGCGCACCGCGCGTAGGGCCAATCGGTGCGCACCCCCTCGATCGGCGCGAGTCTAGGTCAGCCAGTTGGTGATCGGGTTGATGGCGAAGTAGACGACGAACAAGGCCGCGATCACCCACAACAAGGCGTGGATCTGGTTGCTCTTGCCGCGCACGACCTTGATCAGCACGAAGGCCAAGAACCCGGCGCCGATGCCCACGGTGATCGAGTAGGTGAACGGCATCAGCACGATCGTGAGGAACGCCGGGATCGCGATCTCCACGTCGTCCCAGTCGATGTCCTTGACCTGCTGCATCATCAAGAAGCCCACCAGCACCAGTGCCGGCACCGCAGCCTCCGACGGGATCACCGCGACCAGCGGCGCCAACAAGATGGTGATCAGGAACAACACGCCCGTCACGATCGAGGCGAGTCCGGTGCGCGCACCCTCGCCGACCCCGGAGGCCGACTCGATATAGCTGGTGTTCGAGGAGACGCCGGCCGCGCCGCCGGCGGCGGCGGCGATCGAGTCGACGACGAGGATGCGCTCGGCGTTGGGAGGCGTGCCCTCCTCGTCGAGGAGACCGGCCTCGGCACCGATGGCGGTCATGGTGCCCATGGTGTCGAAGAAGTCCGCCAGCATCAGCGTGAAGATGAGCAGCACCGCCGTCACCACACCGGCCTCTGGGAACGACCCGAGGAGCGAGAACTCGCCGAGGGTGCCGAAGTCGGGCTTGACCCACAGATCCCCGAAGCCCGGCAGTTCCGGGACGGTCAAGGACCAGCCCTTCGGGTTGTAGTCGTCGCCGACTCCCGCCGGACCGACCTCGAAGAGCTTCTCCACCAGGATCGCGGCCGCGGTCATGACCAGGATCGTGATGAGGATCGCGCCCCTGGTCTTGCGCACCCACAGCGCGATGACGAGCACCAGACCCAGGCCGAAGACCAGAACCGGCCAGCCCGCCAACTCACCGGTCCGACCCAGCTGAAGCGGCGCACCGCTGCCCCGGCCGGCGAACCCGGCGTCGACGAAGCCGATCAACGCGATGAACAGCCCGATGCCGACCGAGATCGCCACCTTGAGCTGCGTCGGGATGGCATGGAAGACCGCGGTCCGGAAGCCGGTGAGCACCAAGACCAGGATGATCAGGCCCTCGAGCACCACCAGGCCCATCGCGTCGGCCCAGGTCATCTGGGTGGCGATGGAGAACGCGACGAACGCGTTGAGTCCCAACCCGGTCGCCAGCGCCAGCGGGTAGTTGGCCACGACGCCCATCAAGATGGTCATCACCCCCGCCACGAGAGCGGTCCCCGCCGCGATGGCCGCCAGGTTCGGTTCGTCCCCTCCCCCGAGGTACTTCCCGTCGGCGTCCTGCACGAACCCCAGGATCAGCGGGTTCAGCACCACGATGTAGGCCATCGTGAAGAACGTGACCACCCCACCGCGCACTTCGCGAGCCACGCTCGAGCCGCGTTCGCTGATCTTGAAGTAATGGTCCAGGCCGGCGGTCCCCGCGACTTGAGTGCTCACGGCAACGGATCCTGGCAGGTCAGATGTCGCGGGGAAAGCACCCGAGGTGACGTTCGTGTGACATCGGCGCGTCGCTCGCTACGCTGAGGGTGTGGTTGAACTTCGCGACGAGCAGCCCGACAAACACGAGATCGGCAACCGCACGTTCATCGTCGCCCCCGTCGAGCCGTTGGACCTCGACGGCGTGCGCACCTTGGAGGTGGGCACGCTCGCGTTCCTCGTCGGGTTCATCGCGTTGCTGCCGTTCTATGACCGTCTCTCGGAGCACGGCCGCTCCTGGTGGCTGTGGACCTGCCTCGCCGGGTTCAGCCTCGGCCTGTTCGGCATCGAGTACTGCCGCAGGCGGCGGGCGGCACGAACCGCCAGGGACGCCGAAGCGGCCGCGGACTAGAAGGACTCGATCTCGTCGAGGCTCAAGGTGTCGAAGACGTGCTCGGGGATCGGGACCGGCTCGTGCTTCTTGGCCAGACGCACCTCTGAGTGCGCGCCGCAACCGTGGTCGAAGGAGACCACCCGACCGTCGTCGTTCGCATCGCCGTTGGCGCACACGCCGAAGGACTGGGCCAGCGGACCGGCGATCCGCATCATGAAGCCACAGGATCGGCACTGGTCCGGGGCCGCTTGGGCGATCGCTGCCTCCGGGCCGGCCTCGCCATCGGCCCACCGCTGGGCGGCGAGGTCGAATCCTTCGGGCGAGAGGGTGCGAACCCGACCCAGCCCGAGATCCTTGGCCACCTCGCGGATCTGTGCCTTGGCGTCCGCGTCCAGCGGATCGTCGCCGAATGAATAGGTCGGCACCAGTCGCGGGTCCTCGTCGTCGACCGGCAGCAGGTCGCCGGGCGACATGTCACCGGGCTGCAGACGCTCGCGGTAGGGGACCCACTGCGGCGCCACGATCGCGGCCTCGCCCGGGAGCAGCACGATCTCGTCGACGGTGACGTTGCGCTGGCGCGAGGCACGGGCGACCGTCACCGACCAGTGCCAGCCGACGTACCCCTTGCGGGTACAAGCGAACCGGTGGCTGACCACCCGTTCGCCCTCGGCCGTCGCGCCGGCGTAGTCGCCGACGTCGGCGGCGTCGACCTCTTCAAGCAGTGCGGCGCGGGCGGTGTCGCCTGCAGCCATGGCCACACCATCTGGCTTGGGGGCCTTGGCCGCGGTCGCGGCGGGGGCGTCCTCGATCTCGACGGTCACGGCAAGAGCATGACTGATGGAGCCCCGTGGTGTCAGGTCCTCACCGATGTGTCCGCAAGGCAGGATGGGTCCATGGCCGATGAGGAACGCCGGCGGGCCGCGCCCGACGCCGGCGATGACACACCTCCCCACGGGCCTTCCGGCACGCCCGCGGGCCGAGAGCGCGCCAGGCGCGTCGGGCGCGGGATCGGCACCAGCGCCAAGGTGACCGGGCGTGGTCTGCGCTCCCTGGGCCGGGGCGCCAAGCGCGCCAGCCAGTACACGCTGACCCAGACCAGACGGGCATCGGAGGCTGAGGGCGCCGGCGAGTCCGGGCTGGCTCGCCTGATCCAGATGCACCTGTTCAACACCGCCGGCGACGCGGCCGTGGCGATCTCCCTGGCCGGCACACTGTTCTTCCAGGTGCCCTCGGGCGAGGCGCGCGGCCAGGTGGCGCTGTTCCTCGGGCTCACGATGCTGCCGTTCGCGATCGTCGCACCACTGATCGGACCGTTCCTCGACCGTTTCGCCCACGGCCGACGGTGGGCGATCGGCGCCACCATGGCGATGCGCGCCTTCTTGTGTTGGGTGCTGGCCGGTTCGGTCGCCAACGACTCCCCCTGGCTCTTCGGCGCCGCCCTGGGCGTGCTGGTCTCATCCAAGGCCTATGGCGTCACCAGAGCCGCAGCCGTCCCACGCCTGCTTCCCCAGACCCTGACCCTGGTCAAGGCCAACGGCCGCGTCTCGGCGTTCGGCATCCTCGGCGCCACCGTCTCGGCACCGATCGCCGGACTGGCCTCGCTCGCCGGCCCCGAATGGGGACTGCGCTACGCCTTCGTGCTGTTCGTGGTCGCCACCGTCTTGGCGGTCCGGCTTCCCGATGACATCGACTCCTCCGAGGGCGAGGGCGATCTGATCATGCGCGGTCCCCTGGGCGACAAGGTGCGCAAGGGGCGGCCCCGCACCCGGATCCCCGGACCGGTCGCCTTCGCGCTGCGCGCCAACTGCGGGCCCCGATGGCTCAGCGGGTTCCTGTTGATGTTCATCGCGTTCCTTCTGCGCGATGAGGCCGTGCGTCCCGACTCGAGTCTGAGTCCAGAACTGATGGTCGGCCTGGTCATCGGCGCCGCGGGGGTCGGGAACGCGATCGGGATCGCCGCGGCGTCCCTGCTGACCCGACTCCGGCCGGCGGTGACCGTCATCGCCGCGCTGCTGGCCGACGTCGTCGCGGCCCTGCTGGCGGTGTTGTTCTATGGCCTGCTCCCGCTGGCCCTGCTGGGTCTGACCGCTGGTCTCGCTCAAGCGCTCGGCAAGGTCTCCCTGGATGCCACCATCCAACGCGACGTCCCACATCGGGTGCAGGCCAGTGCCTTCGCCCGCAGCGACACGACACTGCAACTGGCATGGGTCATCGGCGGGTTCGTGGGCATCGCACTCCCCCTCGATCCGCCGTGGCTCGGGCTCAGCGTCGCGCTGCTGGTCCTGCTGGCCTGGTCGACCTACGTCTTGAACACCCGCCCCCGACCCAGCCCTCCGGACCGGCAGCACCCTCACCAGGACCCGCACTCGCGACTCGGGCAGCACCCCCCGCATCGAGTCGGCTCGTGGCCACCGGTCCGACCTCCGGGCGGGCCCTCAGCCGGAACCTGAAACGGGCGCGCGGACCGCCGGGAGACAAACCCGGTACGCCGGACTGCCGACGACGGATAGGCTTGGCGGCCGCTACGGGAGCAGAGCCGGTAGCGATGGTGATTCCGAGCCAGGAGCTGGCAGAAAACGAGGGCAACGCCGTGCCGAGTGGCAAGGTCAAATGGTTCGACGCGGAGAAGGGGTTCGGCTTCTTGTCCCAAGAGGGCGGAGCCGATGTGTACGTGCGCTCTGAGGCCCTCCCCGAGGGCGTCACCACGCTCAAGGCAGGCACCCGCGTCGAGTTCGGGATCGCGCAGGGGCGCCGGGGCGAACAGGCACTCCAGGTGCGGATCCTCGACTCCCCCACATCGGTGAGCCGCAACCTCTCGGCCAGCAAGCGCAAGAAGCCCGACGAGATGGTGCCCATCGTCGAGGACCTCATCAGGCTGCTCGACAGCGTCGGCGAGGCCTACCGGCACGGCCGGCACCCCGACCGCCAGTCCGCCAAGCCGGTCGCCAAGGTGCTGCGCGAGATCGCCGACGAACTCGAGCTCTAGCGGGGTGTCGGAGTCCCCGGAGATCAGGGAACTCTGTCACTTCTTGGGCAAGATCTCGGCCAATAAGTGCGGGACTTCCCTGATCTCCGGGGACTCCGCGCTACACCAGATCGGGTGCGAGCAGGGCGACCCCGACGATGAGTCCGGCGGCGTTGGCGGCCAGGAGGACCAGCGTCCACAACCCCGCGGGGATGTGGGTGAGGGCCGCGAGTTGGTCGGGGTCGGAGGTACGCCGCCCCCTGCGGCCGCGTCCGAGGAGTTCGAGCAGGGGTCGCGGCGCCGCGAGCAGCAGCAACCACGCCACCTCGTAGGCAGCGATCGACTGCGCCTGCGCCGACCCCCACCACGTCAGCGCGAACAGTCCACCGGCACCGGCCAGCAACACCACCAGTCCGTAGCCGTTGCGCACCCACACCAACAGCACGGCCAGAAGCAGCACGAGGAGCCAGAGCAGGCCGACCCCGCGGCCGTGGGCCAGCAGGACGGCAGCCAGGAGTCCGAGCAGGGCGGGTGCCAGGTATCCCGCCGCCAGCATCGCCACCATGCCCAGGCCGGTGGGACGGCCTCGGGAGACGGTCAATCCCGAGGTGTCGGAGTGGAGTCGGATACCGCTGAGGCGGCGGCCGACCAGGAGCGCGACCAGCGCATGCCCGGCTTCGTGGACCACGGTGATGCCGAGCCGAACCCGCTGCCACGAGAACGGGTGCAGGACCAGCAGCAACGCGACCGCGCCGGCGGCCAGGACGAAGGTCGAGTCGGGGACAGGGTGGCGTGACAGCGCCCGCTCCCAGATCGTGGTGATGAAGTCCAGGGCCCTATCCCTCGATCAGAGCCTGGTTCATGGACCCGGAGCGAAAGCCCTGCGGGTCGAGGGCGACCGCGCCGAAGCCGGTTTCGCCGACCACCGTGCGCACCCGGTTCGCATCGTGGTCGGACAACGGCAGCAGTTCCGCGTCGACCTCCACCGAGGCCGAGTCCCCCAGGTCGCGCACGCGCAGGTTGCGCACCTGCGGCAGCACCGCGCGGACGGCGGCCTCCGCGCGCTCGACGCGGGCCAGGCGATGCGGGGTCACCTCGACGCCGTAGGCAACCCTCGAGGACAGGCAGGCCGCTGCCGGCTTGTCCCAGGTGGGCAGCCCCCAGCGGCGTGAGGCCTCCCGGACCTGCGCCTTGGTCAGTCCCGCGTCGCGCAGCGGCGCGAGTGCACCGCGCTCGTCTGCCGCGCGGATCCCCGGCCTGAACCCGGCGACGGCGTCATCGGCGTTGGTCCCGGTCGCCACGACGTCGATCCCCCGGTCGCGGGCGATCGCGTCGAGGACCTCGACCAGTTCCGCCTTGCAGAAGAAGCAGCGATCCGCGCCGTTGGCGCGATAACCCTCGCGTTCCATCTCGTGAGTCTGGGGCGTGAGGACCTCGACCCCGAGCGCGGCGGCGAACTGCCGCGCCGGATCGCGCTCGACCTCGGGCAACGAGTGCGAGTAGCCCGTGGCCGCGACCACGCGGTCGGCTCCCAGGGCGCGCACGGCCGCGGCCAACAAGAACGTGCTGTCCGCCCCACCGCTGTAGGCGACCAGCAGCGACCCCCTGCTCCGCAGGTCGTTCTCGAGCGCGGTCAACCGAGTGCTGAGCAGGTGCTCGTCCAACCAGGCCGGGAACTCCAGCAGGGAGTCCAGCACCACGTGGGTCCCCGCGGCGACCAACGCCTCGCGGGTGCAGCCACCGGTCATGACCGAGACACTGAGCGCGTCGGCGGCGAGCGCGCCCTCGACGTCGTGCACGTGATCGCCCACATAGATGCTCGCGCTCTCGCGGCGGAGAACCTCGGCCTTGCCGACGCCCCACACCCAACCCTCGAGTACGTCGACGTCGAGGCCGAGGTGCTCAAGGTGTCGCCGGGCGTTGTCGGTGAACTTGCCGGTC
>JBFIDC010000132.1:0-8657 GCA_041581495.1 Nocardioides sp.
CCCCGGACCGTGAGGTCCGGGGCCACTTGTGTTGAACGGCTACTGCCGTGAGGTCACTTAATACCCTCAACGGTGGTGGTGAGCTCGTTCTTGTTCTCCGCGTTGAAGGTGTAGACACCCACGAACGCCGAGGACGGGTCGTTCTCGTCGTCGATCGGACCGATGCCCGAAGGACCGGCGTAGCGAATCTCGCTACCCGCGTCGAGCAGAGCAACGCAGTCGGCGAAGGAGGTGCACTCCTCGCCGTCCGTGGCACCCGAGACGGCAGCGAAGTTCTTCTGCACCGTCTCCGAGTCGTTGCTGCCGCCCTTGACGGCGGCGAGAGCTGCAAGGATCGTCGCGTCGTAGGACTCGGCGCCGTAGGCGAAGTCCTTCAGCGCGTCGCCACCTGCGAACTCCGACCAACCCGACAGCAGCTCCTTGAAGCCGGACTCGGGGTCAGCACCGGGGATGGTGCCCTGGGCGCCCTCGAGCGTGCCTGCCTCGAAGTCACCGCTGTAGTCGGCGGTGTTGCCGTCGGAGTAGTAGGTCTTCGTCATGTCGAAGCCGGACGCAGCCAGCTCGGGAACGATCGACTTGGTCTCGTCAAAGGCAAGCACCACGATGGCGTCGGGCTTGGCCGCGGTCACGGCCTGCACCTCGGCGGAGAAGGTGGTCTGACCGGCGGGGAACTCGTTGCCGTCGCCCTTGCAACCGTAGACGCAGGTACCGCTTGCGGCTTCGATCGTGGCCTGAACGGCGTCACGAAGACCCGTTCCGTAGGTGTCGTTGAACACCAGGAAGCCGACCTTCTGGTAGCCGTCGTTGCTGATCAGCGTTCCGAGGGCCGAACCCTGCACGCCGTCCGGCGGCGCGGTCCGGAAGTAGAACGGTGAGTAGCCGCTGAGGTCCACCGCGGTGTTGGCCGGGGAGACCTCGACGATCTTGTTGTCCGCGAAGGTGTCGACCACGTTCAGCGAAACACTGGAGGACGCCGCGCCGATGACGACCGAGGGCTTGCCCTGGACCAGCTTCTTGGCGGTGGCGGTCGAGATCGACAGGTCGGTGGAGTCACCGGAGTCCTGGATGTCGTGGCAAGCGGTGGCGCCGTTGACGCCGCCGGCCGCGTTGATGTCCGAGACAGCGAGACCAACACCTGCGACCTCGGGGGGACCGAGGAAGGCAAGGTTGCCGGTCAGCGGCAGGATGCCACCCACCTTGAATCCGTCGGCGCTGGTGACACCGGCGGCGCATTCGTCGTTCGTGAACACCGGCGCCGAATCAGTCGGTGGCGTCGAGGACTCCGTGGTGGAGTCTGTGGGCTCGTCAGTGGCGTCATCGCCATCGTCGGAGCCGCACGCGGCGAGGGTCAGCGCGAGGGCGGCGGTGCCGGCCATCAGCTTGACCCAAGATGCGGTCTTTGATCGATTCACGTGGTGAACCTTTCTGTCTCGTTGTGGGCACTTCACCGCAGCCCTCCCGAGTCGGGACACAGCATGGCCAACCTAAGTCCGCTATGCCGGGGCAGCGCTACCCGGCACCCTCTCGTTAGCGAACCGTTACGTCAATGGGGCTCCCAGTGGCGAGGTTTGTGCTCGAACGGGGTTCTCGGCCGACTACTGAGCCAGCCTGGCGACTTCGACCAGAAGCGGGGCGATGGCCAGCGCCGGCAGCAGGTCGGCGACGGGGATCTCGCGGATCCGCAGCAGTCGCAGCGCCACACCCACCAGCAGGAGACCGCCCACGGCGGTGATCGTGGCCAGGTGAGCGTCGGGCAGCACATCGCCCAGCGCGAAGCCGGCCACGGTGAGTCCGCCCTGCACCACGATGATGGTGAGGACGCTGGCCGCCACGCCCCATCCGAAGGATGCCGCGAAGGCGATGGCGGCGAAGCCGTCGAGGGCCGACTTCAACAAGATCTGATCCGGCCCGTTGCCCAAGCCGTCGTTGAGGGAGCCCAAGATGGTGAGCGGTCCCGTGCAGAACACCAGCGACGCGACGACGAACCCCTCGATGAAGCGTTGCCGTTCCACGGTCCCGCTCGACCCGCGCAGCCGTCTCTGGAGCCAGCCGCCGAGGTCTTCGATCCGGGACTCGAGCCGGAGCAGTGAGCCGATGATGCCGCCGATCAACAAGGCGCCGAGCACGATCAGCATAGGTGCGCTCTCGCCCACCAAGGCACTCAAATTTGGGGAGAGAACCGCCATCGCCGAGGTGCCGGCGATCAGAAGTGTCACCAGCCCCAACGCGTCGGTGACGACGTCGCGAGTCCGGGTCGGCAACCGGTTTCCCAGTGCGACCCCGATGGTCGCGCCGATCAACACCGTCGCCACGTTGACCCCGGTGGCCAGGCCTGGCAGCACGAGTTCTCGACCTCCTAGGGTTCGGGGTGGTGTTCGCGGATCATGGGTAGGGAGACCGCGAGGCGAGCGTAGTGTCAGACTCCTCTGCAGCTCGGCGAAAGGCGAACTGATGAGTCGCAGTCCCGCATTGCTTCGGTCGGCCACGGCCGAGGACGCACTGTTCCTCGCCGACCTCTGGGGCGATCTCTTGCGTCGCGCCGACCACCAGGATCAGGTCAGCGACGTGGAGCTCATCATCAAGACGGCTGAGAGTTCCCCCGAGCGGCGGTTGGTCATCGCCGAGTACGACGGGCACCCGGCCGGTGCGGTGCTCCTGGTTCTCAGCACACTGAGCCCGCTCGACCTCGAGCCGGTCGTTCAGGTCTTCACCCCCTGCGTGGCACCGGGTTTCCGCCGACACGGCCTGGGCCACCTGCTGATGGAGGCGGCGGTGTCGTTCGCCGAGGAGGTCGGGGCCGTCTATCTCGCCTCTGCCGCGCGCGCCGACTCACGTTCGGGCAACCGCTTCCTGGCTCGCCTCGGGTTCGGGTCCAAGGCGACCCTGCGCGTGGTGGCCACGCCGCTGCTGCGCGGTCGGCTCACCGCGCAACGCCCGGGCAGGTCCGTGCCGACCGGTGGGCGGCAAGTGGGTCAGATCCTGGCTGCGCGCCGATCGTTGAGACGCAGCCAGGTCCCCGACTGATCCCGGCTCGCTGCCGGGCCTTCACGCTCTAGACGCGGTCCTTGGGGACCAGCATGCAGGTGATCCGCGAGGTGCAGATCCGTTTGCCCTGCTCGTCATGGAGCACGACCTCATAGGAGGCCGTCGTGCGGCCGAGATGGATCGAGGTCGCGGTCGCGGTCACGATGCCCTCCCGGGCGGCGCGGTGGTGGGTGGCGTTGATGTCGACGCCGACGGGGACGCGGTCTGGGAATCCGTGGATCGCAGAGCCGATGGAGCCCAGGGTCTCGGCCAGCACCACCGAGGCACCGCCGTGCAGCAATCCGTAGGGCTGGGTGTTGCCCGCGACCGGCATCGTGGCGACCAGGTGCTCGGCCGATGCCTCGAGCAACTCGACGCCCATCTTCTCGTTCAGGGCGCCCATCGACGCCCGCATCCGGTCCAGCACGTTCTCGCTCGGTTGGTCACTCATGTCCTCGATTCAACCGGACGCTGTGCCTGTCCTCGCACGGCACTAGGGTGGCGAACGTGCCCGATGAGCCTGTTGACCGGACGCCCGACCGTCTTCTGCTGCTCGATGGGCACTCGTTGGCCTATCGCGCGTTCTTTGCGCTGCCGGTCGAGAACTTCTCGACCACGACCGGCCAACACACCAACGCCGTCTATGGCTTCACCTCGATGCTCATCAACGTCCTGCGCGATGAGCGACCCACGCACATCGCGGTGGCCTTCGACGTGTCTCGCAAGACCTTCCGGCTGGAGGAGTACCCCGAATACAAAGCGGGGCGCAACAAGACCCCCACCGAGTTCAGCAGCCAACTGCCGCTGATCGAGGAGGTCCTCGGTGCCCTGCGCATCCCGTTCTTGAAGAAGGACGGCTTCGAGGCCGACGACATCATCGCCACCCTGGCGACCCAGGCGCAGGCCGCCGACATGGACGTGCTGATCCTCACCGGTGACCGGGACGCACTCCAGCTCGTCACCGACCGGGCCACGGTCCTCTACCCGATGCGGGGCGTCTCGGACCTGGCGCGGCTGACCCCGGCCGCGGTCGAGGAGCGCTACGGCGTCGCACCCGCCCGCTACCCGGAGCTCGCCGCGCTCGTGGGAGAGACCTCCGACAACCTGCCAGGCGTGCCCGGAGTCGGTCAGGGGTATGCCGCCAAGTGGCTGACCCAGTTCGACGGCCTCGACAACGTGATCACCCATGCCGACGAGATCACCGGCAAGAAGGGCGAGTCGCTGCGTGCACACCTCGCCGACGTGATCCGCAACCGCCGCCTCAACGAACTGGTCCGGGACCTGCCCTTGGACCTCGGTCCCGCGGACCTCGCCCTCGCGCCTTGGGACCGCCAGGAGGTGCACACCCTGTTCGACGGCCTGGAGTTCCGGGTGCTGCGCGATCGGCTGTTCGAGACGCTGACCTCGGCCGAGGACATCGACGACACCGGGTTCGAGGTGGCCGGAGTGGTCCTTTCCGCCGGCGAACTGGCGGGGTGGCTCTCCGAGCACGCCGGCACCGGCGTTCGCGTGGGCCTGCACCCCGTGGGCCACTGGCGTGCGGGCACCGGTGATGTGACAGCACTCGCCTTCGCCACCGAGGACAGCGCGGCCTATGTGTCGACCGAGGCTCTCGATCCGGCCGACGAGCAGGCGCTCGCGGTGTGGCTGGCCGACCCGGACCGTCCCAAGATCCTGCACGACGCCAAGGGCCCCATGCTGGCTCTGGCCGCGCGCTCCATGCCCCTGTCCGGCCTCGAACGCGACACCGCACTGTCGGCGTACCTCGCGCGCCCGGATCAGCGCAGCTACGACCTCGCGGACCTCACCGTGCGCTACCTCAAACGCGAACTCAAGCAGGGCGCGGTCGACGACGGCCAGTTGAGTCTCGACATGGGTGAGGGAGCCGGGGGATCCGGTGAGACCGAGATGCTGCATGCCCGCGCGGTTCTCGACCTGGCCGCTGCCCTCGATGAGGAACTCGCCGATCGCGGTGGCACCCGACTCCTCACCGAGATCGAACTCCCGCTGGTCCAACTCCTGGCCCGGATGGAACAGACCGGGATCGCGGTTGACGGCGATCATCTGCAGAACCTCGAGGCCCATTTCGCCGCCGAGGTGAAGTTGGCCGCGGAGGCCGCCTTCGCCGTGATCGGCAAGGAGATCAATCTCGGTTCGCCCAAACAACTCCAGGTTGTGCTCTTCGACGAACTGGGGATGCCCAAGACCAAGCGCACCAAGACCGGCTACACCACCGACGCCGACGCCCTCCAGCAGCTCTACGTCAAGACCGAGCACCCCTTCCTGCTCCACCTGCTGCGGCACCGGGACGTCACGCGGCTGCGGCAGACGATCGAGGGTCTGCTCAAGACCGTTTCCCCCGACGGACGCATCCGCACCACCTTCAACCAACTGATCGCGGCGACCGGGCGGCTCTCGAGCACCGATCCCAACCTCCAGAACATCCCGGTGCGCACCGAGGAGGGGCGTCGGATCCGTGAGGGCTTCGTTGTCGGTCACGACGCCGAGGGCCGGATGTTCGAGTCGCTGATGACCGCGGACTACAGCCAGATCGAGATGCGGATCATGGCCCACCTCTCACAGGACGCCGCGCTGATCGAGGCGTTCAAGTCGGGCAGTGACTTCCACTCCATCACCGCCGCGCGTGTCTTCGACGTGCCCGCCGACGAGGTCACCCCCTCGATGCGGGCCAAGATCAAGGCGATGAACTACGGCCTCGCCTACGGCCTCTCCGCGTTCGGTCTCGGCGGCCAACTCGGCATCGAACCCAGCGAGGCACGGGGCTTGATGGATGAGTACTTCGAGACCTTCGGTGGCATCCGCGACTATCTCGGCGGCATCGTCGATGAGGCACGGCGCACCGGCTACACCGAGACGATCATGGGCAGGCGCCGCTATCTGCCCGACCTCACCAGCGACAACCGGCAGCGACGCGAGATCGCTGAGCGGATGGCCCTCAACGCCCCGATCCAGGGCTCGGCCGCCGACCTGATCAAGATCGCCATGCTCAACGTGGACCGCGAGATCGCCGCGGCGGGGTTGCGGTCACGGATGCTGCTCCAGGTGCACGACGAACTCGTCTTCGAGGTCGCCCCCGGTGAGCGCGAGCAGTTGGACGCCCTCGTGCGCACTCAGATGGGTTCGGCTGCCGAACTGCTCGTGCCGCTCGATGTCTCGGTCGGGACCGGACTCAACTGGCACGAGGCGGCGCACTGACGACGCCGGCGTCGAGTGCCGGTTTGCTCGGCGTCGCGGCCAGCGCCAAGACGAACAGCACCGCGAACACAGCGGTGTCGATCGCCACGACCAGGGCCACCAGCGAGGTCGCCGAGGTCAAGGTCAGCGCCGCGACCACGAGCACCGCGAGTCCGGTCCACAAGAACACCACGGCTCGGCCCTGGCGCCGCGCGAGGGCCGAATAGACCAGCAACTGCAGCATCGCCAGCAGTGTGCCGACGATGGCGAACTTCCACAGGTCCGCGCTGATATCGGCGAAAGCGTCCCCGCCGACGAAGATCAGCGCCAGATCAGGGAACAAGAACGTCGCTAGGACGCCGCAGGCGCCGAAGAACGCGGAGACCCCCAGTGCCGCGGCCAGTGTCTTGCGCGAAGCGCCCTGGCTCGACATCGACGGGAACGCGATGATCACCACGAACTGAGGGAGGAACAAGATGGCCTTGACCATGATCAGCCCCCCGGCGTACAGGCCGGCTTGCTCACTCGACATGGAGGCGCGCGCGATGAGGATGTCGGCGTTGGTGAGGGCGAAGAACCCGAGTAGGGCCTGACTCGACACCGCGACCTCGCGGATGAGTTCGAGGTGCGGGTGTCCCTCGGCGTCGGGAAGGGTTGCGCGAGGTCGGCGCAGGGCGATGAAGCCCACGACGACCGGGATCCACATGCCCAGCGCGACGCCGAGCATGGCCATGAACTCGCTGGGGCTGACCAGGATGAGCGAGGTGCCGATCGCAAGTCGCGGCACCCCCGAGGCCAGGTAGAGAAGGGCCAGCGGCACCCAACGGCGTTCGCCCTGCAAGACGCCGGCCTGGGCCCCCATGTAGGTCAGCGGAACCGCGCCGAGGGGGATGAGCAGCGCCGTGGGCAGGCTGCCCAAGCGCAGCACCTGGTTCAGCACCGGCGCCAGGAGCAGACAGACGGCGCCGAGCACCACCGCGCTGCGCAGGCCGACGTCGAGGACCACGCGTTCGATGGAGTGCACCTGACCGGGGTGGGCCGAGATGCGTCGCGCGCCGGTGGCCTGAAGGCCCAGCGACAGGACGCTGATGACCAGAAGCGCACCCATCAGCGCGGAAAACGCACCGTAGGGTTCGGTGCCCAGCGTGTGGGCCGCAATGACCGTGTAGCCATAGGTCGACACGTTCATGACCGCGATCGCCACGCCGATCACGGCGCTGCCCTTGAGGATCGACCAGTCGAGCACGCGTGAGCGCTGCTCGGTGCCGGTCACCGCGCGAGTTTCGCACAGCACGCCAACACCTGGCGCATCGGCATCTGTGGCGATCGGTCCACGTCTACGCTGGCACGGCCATGACGACCGAGGTTCCCGCACGTGCACCCCTGCGCAGGCCTCGCATCACGCCCAGCGGTGCCGCGTCAGCGGGGCTGTACGCCTTCTTCATCTTCATCTCACTCCTGCAACAGCCGGGACGGACGACCTATGACACCCGGGCCGAACTCACCCAGCGACCTCTCGACTTCTTGCGGGACGGCTTCACGCTGTGGCACCCCGAGTCCAACCTGGGGGAGTTCCAGAACCAGGCCTACGGCTATCTGTTCCCCCAGGGTGCCTGGTTCGCACTCATGGACCTGGTGGGCAGCCCTGACTGGGTGAGCCAGCGATTGTGGTCGGCCCTGATCCTGATCGTGGCCTGTGAGGGAGCCCGGCGGGTGGCGCTGAGCCTCGGGTTCGCCGGGCCCGTCGCGGTCCTCGTGGGGCTTGCCTACGGTTTCTCTCCCCGACTGCTCGGCACCGTCAGCGTCATCACCGGCGAGTCGCTCCCGGGGGCGATGCTGCCGTGGATCGTGCTGCCGTTGCTGTTGATGCTCTTCGGTGAGATGGGGCACCGGCGGGCGTTGTTGCTCAGCGGGGCAGCGGTGGTCTGCATGGGTGGGGTGAACGCCGTCGAGAACGCCGGCGCGCTGCCGTTGGCATTCATCCTGGTGGTGTGGGCTGCCGCGACCAGACGCGCCACGTGGCGCTTCGCCGTGACCTGGGGCGGCGTCGTCGCCCTCGCGTCGTTGTGGTGGGTGCTGCCGCTGTTGGTGCTCGCCGGGTACGCGCCACCGTTCTATGAGTACGTCGAGAGCGCGTCGAACACCACGTCGGTCGTGGGGTGGTCCGAAGCCCTGCGCGGCGATTCCCACTGGGTGGCCTACCTGATCACCGGTGATCGAGCGTGGTGGCCCGCCGCGTTCTCGCTGGCCACCACACCGGCGCTGGTCGTGGTGGCGGGGCTCGTCGCGGCCATCGGCCTGGTCGGTCTGTCCCGCCTGGGACACCCCGTCCGGATTCCGTTGGTGTTCGCGTTCGTGCTGGGAATGACGGCGTTGACCATCGCCCACGGCGGCTGGGAGGGCAGCCCGATCAGCGGATCGGTGCGCGGCCTGCTGGA
>JBFIDC010000133.1:0-8620 GCA_041581495.1 Nocardioides sp.
GCAAGGACGACCACCTCGCCCTCCTCCAGACCTCGTTCGCGGCCGGACAGGCTCCAGAGGTGTACCTCATCAACTACCGCGAGTACGCCTCGTTCGTCGAACGCGGCGCGGTGGCGCCGGTCGGCGACCTGCTGGCCGAGCGCGGGGTGGATCTGGCCGACTACTACCCCGCCCCCGTGGAGGCCTTCACCCGTGACGGGGAACTGCAGTGCATGCCGCAGAACGCCTCGTCGCTGGTGGTCTATGTCAACACGGCCCTGTTCGCGCAGCGAGGCGTCGAACTGCCCTTCGCCGGGTGGACCTTCGAGGAGTTCCGCGCCGCAGCCCAGCGGCTCACCTTCGACGACGTCGACGGCGTGTACGTCGAGCCGTCGCTGATCAGGCTCGCGCCGTTCGCCTGGTCGCTGGGAGGCGAGATCGTCGATGACCCGACGAAGCCGACCGGTCTGACGCTGAACGACCCCACGACCAGAAGCGCGCTCGAGGCGCTGATCGACCTGCAGCGGGTCGATCGGGTGATGCCGACCGAGGAGGAGTTGGTCTCCCAAGACGCTGAGTCGCGCTTCGTCACAGGCAAACTCGCCATGATCTTGTCCTCGCGCAAGTCAACGCCGTACTTCCGCGAGAACCCCGACCTGCAATTCGACGTGCTGCCGATGCCCCGCATGGGAGAGCCCGTCAGCATCTTGCACTCCGACGCCTACTGCCTGTCCTCTGCCGATGACGATGCCGCGGACTTCATCGCCTATGCGACCGGTTCTGAAGGCCAGCGGATCGCGGCGCTGGGTGGTCGCACGGTTCCGTCACTGCGCGCGGTGGCCGAGTCCGGAGCGTTCCTGAACCCCACCCGAGCGCCCGCGCACAGCGAGGTCTTCATCGACGCGCTCGAGGGGATGCGAGCCGTCCCCGTCGTGGAGAACTGGCCCCAGATCGAGGACTTGGCCGAGGAGTACCTCACCCGCCTGTGGTACGACACCGACGCCGTCGAGCCAGGTGATGTCGACGCCGTCCTCTCCGAACTCGACGCTCGCACTCGAGAGCTCTTCTGATGCCCCCGCATGGGCCCGTGGCCAGCCACGTGCTGGAGGTGCGCGAGGCCGCGCGCCGGTTCCCGGCACGCCGTCGCTCGCGCGAGGTGCAGGCACTCGACGGGGTGAGCCTGGGAGTCAGGCCCGGTGAGGTGCTGGTGATCGTTGGTCCCAGCGGCTCGGGCAAGACCACGCTGCTGCGGGTGCTCGCGGGGCTGGAGTCCCTCGACTCCGGGCGGGTTCTCATCGACGACGTCGATGTCACCGACACGCCGGCAGGTCAACGCAATCTCGCCTTCGTCTTCGCCGATCTGGGGCTGCTGCCGCACCTCGACGTGGCCGGCAACATCGGCTTCGGAGAACGTGCGCGCGGCTCCTCACGCGCCGAGGTGTCCGCTCGCGTGATCGACGTCGCCGACGCCTTGGGGTTGACCCAGTCGTTGGGTCGACGCATCGACACGCTCTCGGGGGGAGAGCGCCAGAAGGTGGCACTGGCTCGGGCCGTCATCCGCCGACCCAAGGCGTTCTTGCTCGACGAGCCGCTGGCCCATCTCGATCCCGTGTTGCGCAGCAGCGCCCGACGGGACCTCCTCGAGGTGGGCCGGATCGCCGCCGCGCCGCTGGTCTATGTCACCCACGACGCTCACGAGGCACTGGGCATCGGGGACCGAATCGCGGTGATGCGCGCCGGGCGACTGGTGCAGGTCGGCACACCCGACGAGGTCTACGCGGCCCCGGTCGACACCTTCGTGGCCACCTTCCTGGGGCCACTGCCGATGAACCTGGTGGCACGCGACGGTGGACTTCTGGGGATCCGCCCCGAGCACGTGACCATCACGGCCCGCGCTGATGTCGATGGGGGTGTGGCCGGAACCGTCGACCACGTCACGCACGCCGGCGCCGATGCCCTGGTGGGCGTCGCGGTGCCCGGGACGGCCCAACCCGTGGTGGTGCGCGTCCCCTGGGCGCAACGTCCCGAGGTGCGGACTGCCGTGAACCTGACCTGGGACGCGGCCCACACGCATCACTTCGACGCGGTGACGGGCCGGCGACAGGCCAACGATGGTCGGCACTGACCCGGGTTCTCGGCGCTCGCGGTCGGGCCGTTGGCGCCCGGGCCTGCTTGCCGCGCCGTACCTGGTCGGCACCGGACTCCTGGTCGCCGTTCCGCTGGTGGCCGCCTTGGGACTGGCGCTGACCGACTACTCCGGGCTGGTCTCGCCCGAGTTCACCGGCCTGGACAATCTGCGCCGCGCCCTGTCCGATCCCGCCCTCGGACGAGCGCTCACGGCCACGTTGCTGTTGGTGCTGCTCGTGGTTCCACTGCGCCTCGGGCTCTCCCTCGCCGCGGCGCTGCTGCTCTACGCACCCCGCCGTGGCGTAGCCCGGGCCGCAGTGTTCTTGCCCTCCGTGCTGCCCGACACCGCCTGGGCGCTGTTGTGGCTGTGGTTGTTGAACCCGCTCTATGGACCGTTGGCCGCGCTGATCGGTCCGGGGAGCGGCTTCCTGACCGACCCCTGGCCCACCCGGGTCGGACTGGCCGTGATGCTCGCCCTGCAGATCGGTGAGGGCTTCGTGGTGTGCCTCGCAGCCCGCAGCATGGTGGCTCCGTCGGTCTACGAAGCGGCCCGGGCCGAGGGCGCCTCGCGCTGGTACACGACACGTCGCGTGACCCTGCCGCTGATGCGTCCGGCGCTGATCTTCTTGGCCGCTCGAGACGTCGTCCTGATCTCGACGGCGGTCTTCGTGCCGATCCTGGTCCTGACCGGCGGCGGGCCGCGGGAGTCCACCACGACCCTGCCGGTCTATCTCTACAGCCAGGGGTTCCGCTACGGCGATCTCGGCTATGCGACCGCAGTGGCCGTGTTGGTCACCGTGGTCTCGCTCAGTGCCGCACTCCTCGTCGCGGCGGGATCGTTCACCGCAGTCGGCCGAGGTAGGCGGCGGCGTTCCGCAGGTCCCGCATCCGCGACTCCCAGGTGATCCCGGAGCCGATGAGCACCGCGCCGGCGGCGCCGATGAGGACCCATTGCGGGGTCTGGGCCGCATAGGGCGCCAACTCGCGCACGACGACCAGGCCGCCGACCACGGCCCCGACCAGCACGGGGGCGTGCCAGCGTGCCGTCACCCCGAACAGGAGCAGGGCCAAACACGCGACGCCGAGGATGACGGCCCGGATCGAGACCGGATCCTCCAGAACCCACAGCAGTGATGGGACGGTGGCCAGCGCCAGGCCCGGCAGGAGCGCCGTCGAGGTCGGCACATCGGCCGACATCCGCAGCCGATACAGGCCCACGAGGACCAGCGCCACCGCCGACGGCAGGGTGTAGGGCTCGGGTTGTTCGACTCCCACATCGGCGAGGCGGACCCAGGTCGCCGCGGCGAGGAGCAGACCGCCGACCCAGGTGAGGCGTCGTCGGCTCGGGTGGATCAGCGCGTGGGCGGTGACGAGTGCGCCGGCCAGGGTCAGATGGAGGGCAGCCGAGACCGACACGTCGGTGGCTTCGGGGACCGCGACGAGGGCGGCGGCCAGCGCGGCGGCAGCGGCAGTCACCTCGAGTTCAAGTCGAGGGCGGAGGATCGCGAGCAGGCCCACCAGGACCAGGATCGGAGCGGCCCGGAAGGCGATCGACACGTCGGCGACCTCGCCCGCGGCCCACACCAGGCCGGCCAGGGCCACCGGCAGGGCCAGTCCCGACAGCTCGGCGGCCGCTGTGAACCGGCCCCGCAGCAGGGTGGCCGTCAGAGCGCCGACCAGAAGTGCCAAGGCGAGGGTGGTGAGCACAGCGCTGGGCAGCGCCGCCCCGACGATCAGCCCGCCCGTGAGCGCGGACACGACTGCGATCGCGACGCCGTTGGTGCGGGTGAGGGCAAAGGACCAGGCCACGCCCACCGCTGCGGCGCCGGCGGCCAACACTGTCCACAGCGGGACGGGATACAGCGCCAGGGTGGCGATGGAGGCGACGACCATCGCGCCGCCCATGGCCAGGATGGCCGATCGCTTCCGGATGACCGGCAGGGCCAGCGCTGCCGCGACACCCAACCCGGCGCAGGTCGTGAGGAGCAGAAGTGGGTGCAGCGGTAGGTCGCTCTGGTCCAGGCGCACGCCAGCTGTCTCAGCGAACGGATCGCCCGCCGATGCGACTGCCAACGCCGCATGCCCGAGCAGCACCAGGGCCGAGATGAAGGCGACCAGGGCGCCCCCAGCGAGCGGGGCCCACGGCACCAGCACCCAGGCCGGCGACGTCACTGCTGACACGCCGGCCCAGACGAGAACCACTCCGAGGGCCACCAACGTCACCTGGTTGGGCGAGCCGTCCAAGGCGGGCAGCACCAGCACCAGGGTGCCCAGCGCCGCCACGACGGCGCCGGCGCCGAGGCGGACCAGGATGACCGACCACGCGAGAGGCCAGGCCAGCAGGACGAGCAGCGTGGCCGCCGTCAACTCCCAGCCGTGCCCGTCACTCCACAGCGCCTCCACGCTCGGGTGGGCCAGAGCCTCGACGAGTGCCACCATCACGGTGACGGCCCAGGCGAGTCCAGCGATGCCGCCGGACACCCACGCGAGGACCAAGGCGCTGAAGTGCCTGGCCAGGAGTGCCACCCCCGCGAACACCAACACGGTGGTCAGCCCGCCCAGATCGACCTCGCCGATGCGGTGCGCCCACCAGTCGATGCTTGCGAGCACGAGACCAAGACCCCCAGGCACCGCGAGTTGCGGGGTGATCAGCCGGTCTCGGGGGATACACAGCGCGCCGCCGGCCACGACCAGCGCGCCGCCGATGATTCGCAGCAGCTGCTCGAACCGCAGGTCGCCGAACCAATCGGCCTGATCGGCCCCGACCAGATCGAGCACGAGCAGCCCGAGAGCGACAGCGATCAATGCCTCGGCTGCCAGCCGCAGACCACGGCGACCCAGAGCAACTCCGGCGCCCCCCGTGGCCGCGGTCAGGACCACCAGCACCACGGTGCGACCACCCACGCCCAGCCAACTCCACGCGACGGCCAAGAAGATCACGGCGGCGACCAGCAGGCAGAGGGCTCCGAGAGTGAGCAGGATCTTGGGCACGGATGCGCCAGAGAACCCTCGCCTTGGCGTCGTAGCCGCGGGAAGGGGCGGCCGCTTCGCTCGGCGTCGGGGCCGATTCGCGAAGCCGGATCAGGAGCGCATCGGCCGCGCTGAGAGTTTCGAACAGTTGGGTGGCCAGGCCGCCCTGCAGCGGCAGCCCACAGGTCGGGCACTGGACGGGGGCGGGGGGAAGCACGCTGCGGCAGTCAGGACACACATGCGGATCGGCGTATCGCGGGCGCGTGACGGTCATAGGCCCATTGGCTCACGCCGAAGGGTGCGCGACCAGCCGCGACTCACTCAATCGGGGTGAGTAGGGAGGCTCAGCACGGCGGGGATGACACGACCCGGGTCGAGGGGGCTGGGCAAGATGCCCGGTTCGCGACAGACTCGGCGGGCCATGACTTCTCTGCCGCCGCGTCGCGACGCACCCGAATGTTTCGTCTCGGTCGACATCGAGACCGCTGGGCCCGTTCCGGCGGAGTTCTCGATGCTGTCGATCGGAGCGTGTCTGGTCGACGATCCGGACACCACGTTCTATGTCGAATTGCGCCCGGAGTTGACCAACGCCACCCCCGAGGCTCTGCAGGTGACCGGCCTCAGTCTCGAGCACCTGCTCTCGCGGGGTGTGCCGGCCAAGGCAGCGATGACCTCGTTCGCGAACTGGGTTGCCGAGGCGGTCCCGGCGGGGCATCGGCCGGTGTTCACGGCCTTCAACGCCGCCTTCGACTGGATGTTCATCTGTGACTACTTCCAACGTCACCTCGGCCGCAATCCCTTCGGCTACGCCGCGCTCGACATCAAGGCCTTCGCGATGGGCAGCGGCAACACCAGTTGGGCGGCGACCAGCATGGATGTGTTGGCGGCCCGGCATCTGGGAGGACGCCAACTGACCCACAACGCACTTGCCGACGCTCAAGACCAGGCCGAACTCTTCAGGAGCCTGCTGAAGGAACGCGAGAGCCTCAACGCCGAACCGACTAGGAGTAGCCCATGAACCAGACACCGAGCGATGACGCGGTCAGCGGCATTCACGAGTCGGCCAAGCGGCTCGGGATCGAACTCGATGAGGCCGAGACCCGACGCTGGCTTGAGGCGATGACGCAGGAGCCCAGTGCCGAGGTCGAAGACATCGTCGTCGACGACCAGAGCGGTGTCTTCGGACACCGGGTGAGCATGCTCGACTTCAGCGCACACGACCTGGCGAGGTTCCGAGCGATCGGCACGATCGTCGAACTCACCGGCCCCGACGAGGTGACCGAGGGAGCACTGGCACTCTCGGGGTCCGCTGCCCAGTCCAAGATCCAGACGCACCCGGGGGATGCGGACTTCTTCCAGCGGTTCAACATCAAAGCGGACACGCGCGAAGAGGCATGCGCATTGCTTGCCGATCTGATGAAGGCGAAAGCGGTGGACTGGGAGCGGGGGCCGACCTACCAGTTCATCGAGGCCAAATGGAGTTCCTACCCGTTCGCGTGTGTGCGCGACGGCGAGGAGCAGAAGCAGGGTGCGCCGATCTCGTGGACGTTGGCGGAGATCAAGCTGGGCGGTATCGATGTCGTCGTCGACGGTGAGACCCGCAGGCTCGATTGGCACGAACTGGCCCTCGAGCCGGGTTGGTGCAAGCTCGACTGGGTGGTCATCGACGCCGAGCGGGGCCGGCTGACCAATGCCAGCAACGTCATCGACGTGACCTGGGAGGCACCGGACGGGGCGATCGTGGCCTTGGACGGCTACCTGGACGCCTACTTCCAGGAGGTCTACCTGGACGCGGACGACCTGCCCACGTTCTCAAAGGTCGTCCAGCACGTTTCAGGGGACGCCCTGGACGAGTACGTCGAGTCGCTGGAGGGTGAGGTTCGCAAGTACCTGGTCAAGCACCCCAACTACGGCAAGGCCGCCAAGCGGATGTACAACGTGTTCCGGTTGACCGGGCGCCACCTCGACGCGGCGTTCGTGCGCGAACTCTTCGATGAACCCACGACCATGCTCTATCAGGTCTGGTCCCTGATCGGGACCTTGGACAACGCGGTGTTGCCGGAGTCGACGATCCCGATCGAGACGGTGCGTGCGCAGGCGGACGATTTGGTGCTGACCGCGGTCAAGGCCCTCGAGGGCATCGAAGAAGCCGAGGTGGTCGGTGCGCTGCTCCGCCTGAGCGAGGCTCTCGAGTCGACCGACGACCTGTCAGGGGCGCGCGCCGCGCAAGTCGAGGCCGCCAAGACCCGCGTGGTCAACCTGATCAACACGTTCTTCCGGGACCGCCTTCATGGCATGCCCTCCATCAAGGAGTACATGGACGCCTTCGGCGAGGCCGAGGCGCACTAGCGCCTGCGCCCCGCGACGTTCCGATCCGGGAGGTTCACATCGAGGGGCGCGGCAGGGTGCAACTCACCAGTGGGTTGACCCCGTGGTAGTTCAGCGGTCCGGCCACGAAGGTCAGCGAAACCCGACTGGCCGAGGTGCAACTGACATCGATCGCCTGTAGTTGACCACGCTGGCCGGCTGCGACGAGTCCGATGAACAACCACATGACCGCAAGGGTCACGGTGAGCCTTTTCATGTATCCCCCAAGATGAGCCGATCGTGGAGGGACGCCCCCGGTTGTGCCGCGGCCCCCCAGCCGACCCCCATTGAACGACGCACCGCAGCGCACGTCACTGGGGTACCCCAGGGTGGTCTGGACCCTTCGGGTCACCCGAAAGGACGAGTCCGCGGATCCGCGGAGGTCAGGAGGTCAGTAGGAGAACGTGTCGATGTAGGCGACACCCGTGGTCACGACGATCTTGACCGAGTGGTTGCCCTTGGCCAGACCCGTGAAGGTCTTGCTGCCGCCAAAGACCGCCGCCTTCCTGGGGCCGCCGAACTTGAGTTTGCCGACCCGCTCGCCGTCGATGAAGACCTTGGCCTTGCCGCCGTTCTTGGCCACGGCGTAGTCGATGGTCAACGAGGTTCCGTTGAAGGCCAGGCGCATCCGTCGAGGCTGCTTTCCCTTGCCCTGATTGGCCTTGGCCTTGCAGAACTTGGCACCGAAGGCGGATTGGGACTTCTTGATCATCCAACCAGCGCTTCGGTAGACGCTCTTGTGTTCACAGTCGGTTCGCTTCAGGACGCGAATCGGAACCAACGCTGTGTCGGACAACCCGCCTGGGTCCGTCACGGTGAGTTTGACGGTTCGGAAACCACGGCGGCCATAACTGGCGACCGCGCTCGGACCGGTCGCGTCGACGACCTTCCCGTTGTTGCCGAAGTCCCACTCGTAGGTGAGGTCGGCGGCGGCGGTCTCCCCGTCCGAACTGCCACTCGCGCTCAGTCGAGTCTCCTGGCCGACATAGACCGTGGTCGGCGCCGCGGTGGCTCGAGCGTTCGGTGCGGTGTTGACCGCGGTGGTCGGGCTGCCCGTGTCGCTGGGTGAACCGGTGTCGCTGGGTGAGCCGGTGTCGCTGGGTGAGCCGGTGTCGCTGGGTGAGCCGGTGTCGCTGGGTGAGCCGGTGTCGCTGGGGCTGCCGGTGTCGCTGGGTGA
>JBFIDC010000134.1:0-8553 GCA_041581495.1 Nocardioides sp.
CCCCGGCCGTCGGGAGACGAGGGAGTCTTCTCAGGCCCGCGCGGCGAGCGGGATGTAGTCGCGCCGCGGGTGCCCCAGGTAGACCTGGCGCGGCCGGGCGATCTTCTGGTCCTTGTCGAGGAGCATCTCCTCCCACTGCGCCAGCCAGCCCACCGTGCGGCCGATAGCGAAGAGCACGGTAAACATTTCGGGCCGGAAGCCCATCGCCTCGTAGATGATGCCGGAATAGAAGTCGACGTTGGGGTAGAGCCGGCGCTTGATGAAGTAGTCGTCCTCGAGCGCGATCTTCTCCAGCTCCTTGGCGATCTCGAGGAGCGGGTTGACCCCGGTGACCTCGAAGACGTCGTCGCAGGCCTTCTTGATGATCGTGGCGCGCGGGTCGAAGTTCTTATAGACCCGGTGGCCGAAGCCCATCAGCTTCTCGTTGCCTTCCTTCACCCCCGCGATGAACGCCGGGATGTTCTCCTTCGAGCCGATCCGGCGCAGCATCCGCAGCACGGCCTCGTTGGCGCCGCCGTGCAGCGGGCCGTAGAGGGCAGCGACACCCGCGGCGACCGCCGAATAGGGGTCGACCTGCGAGGACCCGACCGAACGCACCGCGTTGGTGGAGCAGTTCTGCTCGTGGTCGGCGTGCAGGATGAACAGCACGTCGAGGGCCTTGACCAGTCGCTCGTCGGCCTCGAACTTGCGCTCGCTCATCTTGAACAGCATGGAGAGGAAGTTGGCGGTGTAGCTCAGGTCGTTGTCGGGATAGATGAACGGCTTGCCCTGAGCGTGCCGGAACGACCAGGCGCCCAGCGTCGGCATCTTGGCGATCATCCGCACGATCTGCATGTGCCGGTTGTCGGCGTCGTGGATGTTGCGGGCGTCGGGATAGAACGTCGAGAGCGCGCCCACCGAGGCCATCAGCATCCCCATGGGGTGGGCGTCGTAGCGGAAGCCCTGCATGAACTTGTTGACGTTCTCGTGCACGAAGGTGTGGTAGGTGATCTCGTGCACCCACGCGTCGTACTCGGGCTTGGTGGGCAAGGAGCCGTGGACCAGGAGATAGGCAACCTCGAGGAACGACGACTTCTCGGCCAACTGCTCAATGGGGTAACCCCGATATTCGAGGATCCCCTTGTCGCCGTCGATGAACGTCACAGCGCTTCGACACGAAGCGGTGTTCACGAAGCCGGGGTCATAGATGGCGAGGCCCGGTTCATCGTCGTTGGTTCGGATCTTCCCGATGTCGGCGGCTTTGATGGCGCCGTCGGCGATCGGGACGTCGTATTCCTGGCCGGTGCGGTTGTCCCGGACGGAAAGGGAGTCAGTCACCCCTCCAACCTAAACCGCGCCGCTAGCGCGACGACAGTCGGTGTCCACGGTTTTGACCCTGGGGGAGCGCTCCGCGTACATTTGCAGGTCGCGCCTCCTGCCGCGCCCGGTCGTCGCACGACAACCGGTCGCAGACCCGGACAGCACCACCCAAGCATCACCACAGCACCACGCAGAGCCGGGCCGTGTTCGTCAGAAGGCGTGGTTACACCAGCCGCCCGGACACCTTCGGTGCGGTCCCGACGAACGAGAGAGATCTTTCGTGCGCACCTATAGCCCCAAGCCCGGCGACATCGAGCGCGCCTGGCACGTCATCGACGCGACCGACGTGGTCCTCGGCCGCCTCGCGGTCCAGAGCGCCAACCTGCTGCGCGGCAAGCACAAGCCGATCTTTGCCCCGCACGTCGACACCGGTGACTTCGTCATCGTGATCAACGCGTCCAAGGTCGCGCTCTCGGGGGACAAGAAGTCCTCGAAGCTCGCCTACCGCCACTCCGGCTTCCCGGGCGGCCTCACCGCCACCCCGATCGGCGACCTGCTCGAGAAGGACGCCCGCAAGGTCATCGAGAACGCCGTGTGGGGCATGCTCCCCAAGAACAAGCTCGGCCGCGTGATGATCAAGAAGCTGAAGGTCTACTCCGGCCCCACGCACCCGCACCAGGCCCAGCAGGCCGTCCCCTTCGAGATCTCCCAGATCTCCCAGTAGTCGTCGACGACGCGAGCAGAGGAAATAACAGTGACTTCACAGACTTCTGAGGACCAGATCACCGAGGTCGAGGAGACCGAGGTCTTCACCGCCGACGAGAGCGGTGTCGCCTACAGCTCCGAGAGTGAGCCGAGCGCCGACGAGATCGCCGCCCGCCCCGCCACCATCGCGCCCGCCGGTGCGACCGGCCGCCGCAAGGAGGCCGTCGCCCGCGTCCGGATCGTTCCGGGCACCGGTGTGTGGACCGTCAACGGCCGCGCCCTCGACGCCTACTTCCCCAACAAGCTGCACCAGCAGGTTGTCAACGAGCCGTTCGCGGCCTGCCAGGTCGAGGGTCGCTTCGATGTGATCGCCCGCATCCACGGCGGCGGCATCACCGGCCAGGCCGGTGCCCTGCGCCTCGGTGTGGCTCGCTGCCTCAACGAGATCGACGTCGAGGTCAACCGTCCGGTGCTCAAGAAGGCCGGGTTGCTCACGCGTGACGCCCGTGTCATCGAGCGCAAGAAGGCTGGTCTCAAGAAGGCTCGCAAGGCGTCGCAGTTCAGCAAGCGCTAGTCGCGACCTGAGCGTGCCCAGAGTCTTCGGCACCGATGGCGTGCGGGGCCTGGCGAACCGCCAGGTCACCGCAGAGCTGGCCCTCGACCTCTCGGTCGCGGCGGCCCGCGTCATCGTCGACCGCGGAGAGTTCGAGGCCGGCCGGGAGCGTCCGCTGGCCGTGGTCGGTCGAGACCCCCGCATCTCCGGTCAGATCCTGGAGCATGCGGTGGTCGCCGGCCTCGCCTCGGCGGGTGTCGACGTCCTTCGCCTGCGGGTCCTGCCGACCCCGGCGGTGGCCTACCTGACTCAAGCACTCGGCGCGGATCTCGGCGTGGTCATCAGTGCCTCGCACAACCCGATGCCCGACAACGGCATCAAGTTCCTCGCCGGCGGCGGCCTGAAGCTGGACGACGCTGTCGAAGCCGAGATCGAGACCGTTCTCGGCACCGACTGGGAGCGCCCGATCGGCGCCGCGGTGGGCCGGGTGCGGCCCTATGAGCACCCGATCGAGGAGTACGTCGGGCATCTGCTCGGCACCATCCGGCGCCCGCTCCAGGGGTTGCGGGTCGTCGTCGACTGCGCCCACGGGGCCGCCAGCGTCGCCGCACCCATGGCCCTGCGTCAGGCCGGCGCCGACGTCGTGGTGATCGGTGCCGAACCCGACGGCCTCAACATCAACGACGGCTGCGGTTCGACCCACCTGGGGCCGCTGCAGCAGGCGGTGCTCGCCCACGGTGCCGACGCGGGTTTCGCCCTCGACGGGGACGCCGACCGCTGCCTGGCCGTCGACCACCTCGGCAACGACATCGACGGCGACCAGATCCTGGCGATCCTGGCGATCGGGATGTCCGAGGCCGGGACCCTGGTCAAGGACACCGTGGTCACCACCGTCATGAGCAACATCGGGTTCGTCCGCGCGATGCGCGAGGCCGGGATCGGGGTCCGACAGACCAAGGTCGGGGACCGCTATGTGCTCGAGGCCATGAGGGTCAGTGGCTACACCCTCGGCGGCGAGCAGTCGGGCCACGTGATCATGAGCGAGTTCGCCACCACCGGCGACGGCATCCTGACCGCGCTGCACGTCCTGGAGCGGATGGCGGCCACGAACAGTTCGCTGGCCGACCTCGCCTCGGTGGTCACCCGCTTCCCCCAGGTCCTGGTCAACGTGCCCGACGTCGACAAGTCGCGCACCGACGACGACGCCGTCCTCGCGGCCGCGGTCGCCGAAGAGGAGGCCGCGCTCGGCGAGACCGGCCGCGTCCTGCTGAGGCCATCGGGCACCGAGGATCTGGTGCGGGTCATGGTCGAGGCGCCGACACCCGAGTTGGCCCGCGACGTCGCCGACCGCCTCGCCGCCGTGGTTCGCGAGCGCCTCGCGATCCGCTGACGCGCTGAATTAGATCTTGCGCAACCGCACGTAGCGCACCGAGTGGTCGCGGTCCTTGCGCAGCACCAACGTGGCGCGAGAGCGGGTCGGCAGGACGTTCTCGCTCAGGTTGGGCCCGTTGATGGTGTCCCAGATCCGGGTCGCCTCGGCGGTCGCTTCCTCGGTCGACAACCCGGCGTAGCGCGAGAAGTAGGACTTGGGGTCGCGGAACGCGGTCTCGCACAGTCGCAGGAACCGCTCGATGTACCAGTTCTTGATGTGGGCGGTCCCGGCGTCGACGTAGACGGAGAAGTCGAAGAAGTCGCTCAGGGTGAGTCCGGCCCTGCCGTCCTCACGGGAGCGCGCGGGCTGCAGGACGTTGAGTCCCTCGATGATGACGATGTCGGGCCGCTTCACCACCACCTTCTCGTCCGGTACGACGTCGTAGGTCAAGTGCGAGTAGGTCGGGGCCTCGACCTCGTCGTTGCCGGACTTGATGTCGACCACGAACCGGAGCAGGGCCCGGCGGTCGTAGGACTCGGGGAAGCCCTTGCGGGCCAGGAGGCCGCGGCGTTGGAGTTCGGCGTTGGGGTACAAGAACCCGTCAGTGGTCACCAGCGCGACGTTGGGGTGCTCGGGCCAGTGGGCCAGCATCTGCTGCAGCACCCGGGCCGTCGTCGACTTGCCGACCGCCACCGACCCGGCCAGCCCGATCACGAACGGCGTGCGCGGCGGGGTCTGGCGGTGCAGGAACTCCTCCTGGTCGCGGTGCAACTGCCCAGCCCGACGGACGTAGAGGCTCAACAGTCGGCTGATCGGGAGGTAGACCTCCTCGACCTCCCGCAGGTCCAGGGAGTCCCCGAGCCCGCGGAGTTGGGAGATCTCCTGGGCGGTCAGCGGACTGTCGGTGAGTGGTCCGTCGACCTCCTGTCCGAGTCGCGCCCACGCCTCGCGGTCGAGTTCGATATAGGGCGAGGTCTCGCGGGCGTCGAGTTGGTACTCGCCGTTGGACATGCGCGTGATTCAACCAGCACGCTCACCGGTGCCGACCGTGCGGACCCCTCTGCCGTGTCTGCGGTCGGGCGATCTCATCGCCGCCGATAGAGTGGATGGCTATGTGCGGGATCGTCGGGTACGTCGGAGCGCGGCAGGCGCAAGATGTCGTGATCGACGGCCTCCGACGACTCGAATACCGCGGCTACGATTCCGCCGGAATCGCCTTGGTCGTGGGGGAGTCCGACGCCGGATCGCTGGCCACCGCCAAGAAGGCCGGCAAGCTGGCCAACCTCGAGAAGCTCATCGCCGACTCGCCGCTCGCCCCGTCCAACACCGGCATCGGGCACACCCGGTGGGCCACCCACGGTGCCCCCAACGACGTCAACGCGCACCCGCACCTCGGATTCGGTCGCCGGGTCGCGCTGGTGCACAACGGGATCATCGAGAACTTCGCCGAGTTGCGCGCCCGCATCGAGGCCGACGACCCGGACCCGGAGGACCCCCAGACCCTCGGTCTGATCTCCGAGACCGACACCGAGGTCGCGGCCCAACTGCTCGAACTCCAGTTGGCCTCCGGGGTCGACCTCACCGTGGCCATGCAGCGGGTCGCCATCCAGCTCGACGGGGCCTTCACGTTGGTGGCCGTCGACGCCCTCGACCCGACCCGGGTGGTGGCGGCGCGCCGCAACTCACCGCTGGTGGTGGGCCTGGGCGAGGGCGAGAACTTCTTGGGCTCCGACGTGGCGGCGTTCATCGAACACACCCGCGAGGCGCTCGAACTCGGCCAGGACCAGGTCGTGACCATCACCCGCGACGACGTCCGGGTCACCGACTTCCACGGCCGACCCCAACAGGGGCGCCGCTACCACGTCGACTGGGACCTCTCCGCCGCCGAGAAGGAGGGTCACGACTGGTTCATGCGCAAAGAGATCTACGAGCAGCCGCGGGCGGTCGCCGACTCGCTGCTGGGGCGTCGCAGCGCGGATGGGTTGCTGCAACTCGACGAGATGCGCCTCTCCGACCAGGAACTGCGCGACATCGACAAGATCATCATCATCGCCGCCGGCACGTCGTTCTATGCCGGCATGGTCGCCAAGTACGCGATCGAACACTGGTGCCGGATCCCCGTCGAGGTCGAACTGTCCTCGGAGTTCCGCTATCGCGACCCGATCCTCGACTATTCGACCTTGGTGGTCGCGATCTCGCAGTCCGGCGAGACCGCCGACACCCTGCAGGCGATCCGGCACGCGCGGACCCAGCGCTCCAAGGTGCTGGCGATCTGCAACACCAACGGCTCGACGATCCCGCGCGAGTCCGACGCCGTGATCTACACCCACGCCGGGCCGGAGATCGGGGTCGCCTCGACCAAGGGCTTCCTGACCCAACTGGTGGCCTGCTATCTGCTGGCGCTCTACCTCGCTCAGGTCAAGGGCACCCGCTTCGGTGACGAGATCAGTCAGGTGCTCGCCGACCTCGAGGCGATCCCCGCCCAGATCGAAGCGGTGCTGGCGGCAGACGAGGAGGTCCTGGCGTTGGCGAAGTCGCTGCTGGGGGCGCCGTCGGTGCTCTTCCTGGGTCGACACGCCGGCTATCCCGTCGCCCTCGAGGGAGCCCTCAAACTCAAGGAACTCGCCTACCTCCATGCCGAGGGTTTCGCGGCCGGTGAGCTCAAGCACGGCCCGATCGCCCTGGTCGAGGAGGGGGTGCCCGTCTTGTGCGTGATCCCGCCCCAGGGCCGCGAACAACTCCACTCCAAGATGCTCAGCGGCATCCAGGAGGTGCGGGCGCGCGGCGCCTACACGATCTGCTTGGCCGAGGAGGGCGATGAGCGGATCGCGCCGTACGCGGACGTCCTGATCCGGCTCCCCAGGGTCCCCGTACTGCTTCAACCGCTGGTGGCGGTGGTGCCGCTGCAGTTGTTCGCCTGCGAGTTGGCCACGTTGATGGGCCATGACGTCGATCAGCCGCGCAACCTCGCCAAGTCGGTGACCGTCGAATGACCGCGTCGCAGTCGGGGGCTCGATGATCGTCGGGGTCGGGATCGACGTGGTCGACATCTCCCGCTTCGCCGAGTCCCTCGGCCGCACACCCGAGTTGAGTGACCGGCTCTTCACCGCCAACGAGCAGGGTCTCGGCATCGCCTCGCTCGCCGCCCGGTTCGCGGCCAAGGAGGCGATCGCCAAGGCCCTCGGCGCCCCCGGCAACCTCCACTGGCACGACGCCGAGGTCTTCTCCGAAGCCTCGGGCCGCCCGATCATGACGATGCGCGGCACCGTCTTGGCCCGCGCCGAGTTGCTCGGGGTGACCTCGTGCCACCTCTCGCTGTCCCACGACGCCGGGATCGCCTCGGCGGTGGTGGTGTTGGAGAGCTGAGTTCGCGGGCGTTCGGAATCCCCGGCTGACCGGGGAAACTGGTCCTTGTCAGGGGTTGTAACCCCTGACAAGCAGCAGGATCGCCCGACAAGTCCGGCCCAGCGTCGGTTTCCCCGGCTGACCGGGGAATTTGAACCCGGGCGCGGGGACGCCACCCGCATACCCAGCCCAGGCAGGGTGGCGCAGATACGGTGATGCCATGCGTCAGGCTCACACGGTCGAGCAGGTGCGTGCCGCCGAGGCCGCGCTGATGGAGACCCTCCCCGAGGGGGCGCTGATGCAGCGAGCGGCGAGCGGTCTGGCCTACGCCGTGATCGACCTGCTCGGCCGGACCTACGGGAGCCGGGTCCTGCTGCTGGTCGGCGGGGGCGACAACGGCGGGGACGCCCTGTTCGCGGGCGCCATGCTGGCGCGTCGCGGTTGCAGGGTCGAGGCGATCCTGCTCGCCGATCAAGCGCACCCGGACGGCCTCATCGCGCTGCGGCGCGCCGGAGGCCGCATCCTCGAGCGGCCCGACACCCGTCCCGGACACCGCCCCGACGTCGTCATCGACGGGATCGTCGGCATCGGCGGGCGCCCCGGCCTGCGTCCCGAGGCCGAGGCCGCGCTGGCCGCGGTCGCCGGGGTGCCGATCGTCGCCGTCGACACCCCCAGCGGCGTGGACGTCGACACCGGCCAACTCGACGGCTCCCACGTGGAGGCGGCCCTCACGATCACCTTCGGCACCCACAAGGTCTGCCACCTGGTCGATCCGGCCGCCGGCGCGTGCGGCGCGGTGCATCTGGTCGACATCGGCCTGGACCTGCCCCAGGCCGCCGTCCAGGCACTGCTGCCCGAGGACGTCGCTCGACTCCTGCCTGTGCCGGCCGCCGACGCGCACAAGTACTCCCGCGGCGTCGTCGGCGTCCGCACCGGTTCGGCCGAGTACCCCGGCGCCGCCCTCCTCTCGGTGGCCGGCGCCTCGAGCGGCCTGTGCGGCATGGTGCGCTATGTCGGGGACCCGGCGGTGGCCGCCACCGTCCGCGAGGTCCACCCCGAAGTGGTCGGCGCCGGGCGGGTGCAGGCCTGGGTCGTCGGCTCCGGCAGCGGGGACGACGCATGGTCCGCGCTGGAGGCCGCCCTGACCGAACGGGTGCCGGTGGTCATCGACGCCGATGCGCTCGGCCACCTGGGAGTCGAACGACTCGACGTGCCCGCCGTCCTCACCCCGCACGCGGGCGAGTTGGCGCAGTTGTTGGGGGTGCGCCGCGCCGAGATC
>JBFIDC010000135.1:0-8507 GCA_041581495.1 Nocardioides sp.
ACCACCTCGCCTTTGCCTGGGGTAGCGCGACGACTGGGGCGCTCGGCAACGGCACCACCGCCGCCACGGCCACCACCCCCGTCAAAGTCACCGTCGCGCCCTGAACACAGCCGGGACAACGAGGCAGTTCTCGATGCGGTCCCGACCGCGGCATGAGCCCATTCCCAATCAACGATGAAGGCCCCATGCTGAGCGCATGAGCCTTGATCCGGCAGTGAGCAACGGCGACCACTACACCGTGGTCTTCGAGAACGACCAGGTGCGGGTGCTCGAGTACCGCGACGAGCCCGGCGACATCACCACGCCCCACGCGCACCCGGACAGCGTCATGTACACGCTGTCCTCCTTCCGGCGTCGCCTCGTCTCGGGTGAGGAGTCCCGCGAGGTGGAGATGCCTGCCGGGCTCACGGGGTGGCTGCCCGCACAGCAACACCACGGCGAGAACATCGGCGAGACCCCCACCCACGTGCTGTTCGTGGAACTCAAGGGAGCCGCCGTCACCGGGCCGGCCGCGACCACTCTCGGCCCCCAGTAGCGGGCGGCAGTAGCGGGCGGCAGGATTCACAGGCCGTCGCGATCCGCCGGTAGAGTCGGCCGCTCAGACTTCTGCTGGCGACGACGCCAGCGAGCGCGCCTCGGTGCGCAACCTCAACCCACCAAGCAGTTCGGGTCAGTCCTTACGCAGTGACCGTCGCCCGTTCGCCTCTGAACGGAGAACGTTCCTTGCCGAGCACCACCATGCCCACGCCCACCCATGTCGAGGCGACCGTGATGGGCGCACTGCGCTCACCTGCCCTGCTGCGCACCGAGGTGCTGGCGGGACTGGTCGTCGCGCTGGCACTGATCCCCGAGGCCATCTCGTTCTCGATCATCGCCGGCGTCGACCCCCGCGTCGGGCTGTTCGCGTCGTTCACGATGGCGGTCTCGATCTCGTTCCTGGGTGGTCGCCCGGCGATGATCTCGGCCGCGACGGGTGCCATCGCGTTGGTGATCGCCCCGGTCATGCGCGACTACGGCATGGACTACCTGATCGCCACGGTGCTCCTGGGCGGCGGGATCCAGATCGTCCTCGGCCTGGTCGGCGTGGCCCGTCTGATGCGGTTCATCCCGCGCTCGGTGATGGTCGGCTTCGTCAACGCCTTGGCCATCTTGATCTTCTTGGCCCAGGTGCCCTACCTGGTCGACGTGCCGTGGCTGGTCTATCCCATGGTCGCGGTCGGGATCGCCATCATGGTGGGTCTGCCGCGGGTCACCAAGGTGATCCCGGCACCACTGGTGGCCATCGTCGCGCTCACCGGCTTCACCATCCTGGCCGCGCTCACCGTCCCCAACGTGGGAGACGAGGGCGACCTTCCCGACAGCCTGCCCTCGCTGTTCATTCCAGACGTGCCGATGACCGTCGAGACGCTCAAGATCATCGCCCCCTACGCGCTCGCGATGGCGCTGGTCGGCCTGCTCGAATCACTGCTCACGGCCAAACTCGTCGACGACATCACCGACACCCACTCCGACAAGCCTCGCGAGGCCTGGGGTCAGGGTGCCTCGAACGTCATCACCGGGTTCTTCGGCGGCATGGGCGGCTGCGCCATGATCGGCCAGACGATGATCAACGTGAAGGCCTCGGGGGCCCGCACTCGGATCTCGACCTTCCTGGCCGGCGTCTTCTTGTTGGTGCTGGTGGTTGGTTTCGGTGACGTGGTCGCGATCATTCCGATGGCTGCGCTGGTCGCGGTGATGATCATGGTCTCGGTCGGCACCTTCGACTGGCACAGCATTCAGCCTGCGACGCTGCGCCGGATGCCCAAGTCAGAGACCTTCGTGATGGCCTCGACTGTTGCGGTGACCGTGGCCACGCACAACCTCGCCATCGGGGTCGCCATCGGGGTCATCGTCGCGATGACCCTGTTCGCCCGCCGCGTGGCTCACCTGACCGAGACCAACCGCGAACTGGTCGAAGACACCCACGGCAACGCCACCGCGCATTACCGCGTGACCGGCGAACTGTTCTTCGCCTCCAGCAACGACCTCTACACCCAGTTCGAGTACGCCGACGACCCCGAGCGCGTGGTGATCGACCTGACCCATTCCCACATCTGGGACGCCTCGACGGTCGCTGCCCTGGACGCGATCGTTTACAAGTACCACCGCAAGGGCAAGTCAGTGGAGATCATCGGCCTGAACCAGACCAGCGCCGACCGGCACGGTCGACTCAGTGGGCATCTGCCGGCCAGTTGACCGGCAGGTGCGGACTCTGCTGGAGGAGTGCTCAGCCTGCGGCGGGGAGTTCGAGCGCGGCCAGTCCCTCGTTGAACTGCGCGCGAATCCGCTCGCGGCTGTCCGACTCGAGTTGACGCAGTCGCGCGATCTCCTTGGTGCTGCTGCTGCGCGTCTTCTCCAGGTCCTTGCGAAGCTGGTCAGCCTCCTCGCGCGCCTTGCGGACAACCCGCTCGGCCTCCTCGCGCGCCTCCTGGGTGACCCGATCGGCCTCGGCGGTCGCCTCGGCGAGTAGGTCATCGGCGTTCTTCGCGGCGACCTCGAGCAACCGAGCCATCGCCTGAACGGGTTGCTCGGTCGACGCGTTCGAGTCAGCCGGATCGAGCTCAACCGCGGGCGACTCGGCCACCGACAATTCGTCCTGCGGCGAGTCCACCTGACCCTCGTCGGCCGCGTCCGTCTCCACCACGTCGGCCGTGCCCGCCACCTCGGTGGCCTCGGAAGGCTCGTCGCGGTGCTCCCGCTCGGCCGTAACGAGACTGAGCGCCTGCAACGGGTCCAACTTGGCGGATCCGACCGGCTTCTCGATCAGGCTTCCATACATGTTCATGCTCCCCCCAAGGGTGTGTGTCGCCACGCCCCATAGCGTGGTCCAATCCCCGTGACTGGCGTATCGACACGCCGATTGAAATGTGTTGCTTCAGCCCAGTGTGTGATATAGGCCACCTGGCTGTCCGGCGATTCGGCAAACCCGTGAGCCGAGACGTCTTCGCGTGCAATTGATTCCCGACCCGTCAGGCAACATGCTCGGCTGCGTGACCGAGCGCGCGAACCGACCCAGTGCAGCCGCGTACGCCGCACTCGCCGTGACCGACACACTGCTCGCCGGACTCGGCCCACGCGCACACCGCTGGCGTCGGCTCACCAAGCCGCTCCTCATGCCCGTTCTTGCCGCCACCCTGGCTCGACGGACGGCACGCGATGACCCGACGACTCGGCTCACCCTGGCCGCACAGGCCATGTCGTGGGCCGGCGACGTGGCCCTCATGGAGCCGGGTCGCACTCGCTTGCTCACGGGGGTGGGTTCGTTCTTCGGCGCCCACCTGGCCTACGTCGCCGCGTTCCGCACACGCGGCGCAGTGGGGCTGCTGACGACACCGCGCAGCCAGGCCGTCTTGGCCGCGGGGTCGGTCATCGCGTTCGGCAACGCGGTCCAGGCCGGGCGCCGCGATCCGGCCCTTCGGCTGCCCATCGCAACCTATGGCTCGGCGCTGGGCGCGATGGCGGCCAGTGCCGCGCTGCTTCCAGAGGGGGTCGGGAATCGGCGGATCCAGGCCGGGGCAGCGTTGTTCTTGCTCTCCGACTCGCTTCTGGGCCTGCAGATGTTCCTCAGGCACGAGCCCAGCCCGGCTCTTGAAGCTGCGGTGATGGCGACCTACACCAGCGGACAATGGCTGATCAGCGAAGGCGTGCGTTCAGCGTCATCGACCGGTGTCGGTGTCACCGCCTAGCCTGCCGCCATGGTGATCGCGATTCGTCCCACGTTCGTCATCGACTGCCCCGACCCGGCCGCCCTCGCGGCGTTCTATGCCGAGATCCTCGGCTGGCAGATCAAACCCGAGGACGGGTGGACCGAGATCCGCCCCGAGGACGGCGGCTCCTGCATCGGCTTCCAGCAGGTCGAGGACTACCGCGCGCCGACGTGGCCGAGCCAGGAGGTCCCGCAGCAGATGCACCTCGATCTGGTGGTGCCCGACCTCGACGTCGCCGAGGCCGAGGTGGTCGCGCTCGGCGCCACCCTGGCCGAGCACCAGTCGGGCACGACGTTCCGGGTCTTCTTGGACCCGGCCGGACACCCGTTCTGCCTCTGCCTGAGCTGATCTGCCGACGAATCGCAGGCATTTCGGTTGTCAGGGACAATCAACGAGTGACCGAACTCCCCCGCAAGGCCGCGGCGCGCACCGCCAGGCTGGCTGCCCTCCCCCTGGGCTACGCCGGCCGAAGCGCACTCGGCCTCGGCAAACGCATGGGCGGGGCCCCGGCGGACGCGGTGATGAGCGAGATCCAGCAGCGCACCGCCGAGCAGGTGTTCCGGACCCTGGGTGAACTCAAGGGCGGCGCCATGAAGTTCGGCCAGGCGCTCTCGGTGCTCGAGGCGGCCTTCCCCGACGAGATGGTCGCTCCCTACCGCGAGAACCTCACCAGGCTCCAGGACTCGGCGCCTCCGATGCCGACACAGACGGTGCGCGACCAACTCACCAAGGACCTCGGGCCCGATTGGGCCGAAGACCTGGTGTGGCTCGACGGCGGGCCGGCCGCCGCCGCCTCGATCGGCCAGGTGCACCGGGGACGCTGGGCCGATGGCCGCGACGTTGCCGTCAAGGTGCAGTACCCCGGTGCCGGCGAGGCGATGATGTCGGACCTCAAGCAACTCACCCGTCTCGCCAAGAGCGTCGGTCCCCTCATTCCCGGTGTCGACATCAAGCCCCTGATCGCCGAGGTGCAGGACCGGGCCCGCGACGAACTCGACTACACCCTCGAAGCCGAGGCCCAACGTGCCTTCGCCGAGGCGTTCCGTGACGACCCCGACATCGTGATCCCCGACGTGGTCGCCGTCGGCGAGACGACCCTGGTCACCGAATGGTTGGAGAGCCCCCACTCGCTGGCGCACATCATCCGCGAGGGCACCCAGGAGGAGCGCGACCACTACGGCAACCTGTTCGTGCGGTTCCTCTTCGCCGGTCCGGCGCGGACCGGGATGCTGCATGCGGACCCGCACCCCGGGAACTTCCGCATCCTGCCCGGCCGCAACGGCGGACTGGGCAGACTCGGCGTCCTCGACTTCGGCGCCGTTGCACGACTCGACGGCCAAGGGCTGCCGGAGGCGATGGGCACCCTGCTGCGTATCGCGGCGAACGCCGACCGCGACGCCCTCGAGGAGGGCCTGCGCGCCGAGGGGTTCATCAAGGACCGGATTCGGATCGACCCCGACCTCCTGCTGGACTACCTCGCGCCGTTCGTGGAACCGACGAAGGTGGAGAGCTTCCGGTTCACCCGCGAGTGGATGCGCGAACAGTTCCAGCGCATCAACAATCCCAAGGAGCCGACGTACACGATCGCGCTCAAGCTCAACATGCCGCCCAACTACATGCTCATCCATCGCACCTGGCTCGGTGGCATCGGAGTGCTGAGCCAACTGGAGGCCGAGGCACCCTTCAACGCGATCCTGACCGAGTTCCTGCCGGGCTTCGCCGATCCCGATCCCGAGGCTGCCGGCGCGTGAGCGTCTTCGGCACCGGCCGACGCGTCGCCACCGAGGTCGGCCGGGTCGGACTCGACGTCGTCCGTCGCCGCGGTGGGCTGCCGCGCCACGCCGCCGACCTCGATGCCGTGGCGCTGCGCGGCATCCTGGGACGCCGGGTCGACAGCGTGCGTGCGTTGGACGCAACGACCGGCACCACGGATCGGACCCGACTCGCGATCCAGGGCCCCGGGCTGCCGGCCTCGGTCTTCGTCAAGACCGCCGCCGTCGACGTCGCCACCCGCCTGTTCGGTGACATGGCCCGGCTCGGAGAGGTTGAAGTCGGGTTCTATCGCGACGTCCGAAGCGGGCTCGACCTGGCGGCTCCGCAACTGCTCGGAGCCACCTTCGACCGAACGACGGGCCGCTTCGCGGTCGTGTTGGAGGACCTCACTGCCCAGGGCGCCGTCTTCTGCGACACCCTGACAGAGCTCAGCGCGGACCAGATCGCCGATGTCCTCTCCACCCTGGCGCGCCTGCACGGCGCCACCCACGCCGATCTCCCCGCCCACTCGTGGATCGCGACGAACTCGGCGGATGCGTTCCTGCCGGTCATGAGCGCCGCGCTCCCGCGACTGGCCGCCAAGGTCGCCCAGCGCGAGCCGAGTCTGGTCGTCCCCGAAGCCGACCGGCTCCTGCGCACCTACAAACACTGGGCCGCCTCCCTCGACACGGGACCGCAGTGCCTCCTGCATGGCGATCCCCACCCGGGCAACGTGTATCTGCTCCCCGAGGGTGCCGGTGCCGGCCTGCTGGACTGGCAGGCCGTGCGGCGTGGGCATCCGCTACGCGATGCGACCTATCACCTGATCCTGAGCCTGACCGTGCCCGACCGGCGCAAGCACGAGCGTGATCTCTTGGCGCACTACGTGGCCGAACTCGAGGCCAACGGCGGACCCATCATCACCGCCGAGGACGCTTGGCAGTCCTATCGACGGATGGCCGCCTATGTCTATGTCGCCACCGTGTTCACCTCGGGGCTCGGCGGGTTGCAGCGCGCCGAGATCGCCGCCGCCGGTCTGGGACGCGCGGGGGCCGCTGTGGCCGACCTCGAGACGCATCAGGCCATTCCTCACTGACCGACGGCGCCGTCGATCGACTCTCGGATCAGGTCGGCGTGGCCGTTGTGGCGCGCGTACTCCTCGATCATGTGCACCACGATCCAGCGCAGGCTGATCGGCTCGCCGGTTCGTCGATGCGCTACCGCGGCGACCGCGTCGAGTCCCTCGGAGGCCGACACGATCTCGCGCGCCCGGCCGACCTCACGGTCGAACAACTCCCAAAGATCGTCGGCCTCCAAGCCGGCGGCGAGGTGCCACTCCCAGTCTTCGTCCGAGTCCCAGTCGGCGCTCGCCCAAGGTTCAGCCGGCTTCTCGCCGAGGAATATCTCGACGAACCACCAGTTCTCGACCCACGCCAGGTGCGTGACGAGACCTCCGAGGGTCATCGTCGAAGGCGCCAGTCGCTGGTCGCGCTCTTCGCGGCTCAGCCCGCGGACCTTCTGGCGAAGCGTTCCGCGCTGCCAATCGAGGAAGCCGAGCAGTGTGGTCATCTCGTCGGCGGCGTAGGGCGGGCTGATCCGGTCGTCGGTCATCTGTCCTCCGGTTCTCGTGGGGTCACGCACTAGGTGAAGCCGTCGGGGCCGGCGAGCACCGTCCACCCGCTCCCGACTTGTGGTGAGGCTACGACGTCTCGTCCACCCAGTTCTCTGTCGTCGGCGTTGTGCCACCGCCGGTCATGCTGGCGACCAGCGCGGCCAGGGATTCTTCGTCGTCGGGCGGCACGGCGACGCGCAGGCTCACCCGCTGCGCGTAGTCGACGTCCAGGACCCGGAAGCCCCGGCCGCGTAGCGCGGTCTCCACGGCCCCCGCCTCGGCGTGATCGAGATCGAGCAGGTGCTCACGCATGAGCAACCGGCGCCGGGTCCCGGCTTCGGCAAGCGCGGCACGCACCGAGTCGGCATAGGCGCGCGCGAGTCCTCCGGTGCCCAGCAGGGTGCCGCCGAACCACCGGGTCACGACCGCGACCACGTCGTGCACTGCTGCCCCGCGCAGCACCTCGGCCATCGGAGCGCCCGCCGTGCCTGACGGCTCGCCGTCATCTGAGGACCGAACGATCGGCTGTGGTGGCGGCCCGAGCACGAACGCCGAGCAGTGGTGCCGGGCGTCCCAGTGCTCGCTTCGGGCCTGCTCCACCACGGCACGTGCAGCCTCCTCGGTCTCCACCCGCACCAGGTGACAGCGGAACTTCGAGCGCTTGACCTCGATCTCGGTGGTGACCTCGCGGGCGATCGTCAGATAGGTCGTCGGCACGCTCATGCGCCCCACACCCCCATCACGTCGCCGCCGATCCGGACGATGAAGGCCGAGATGACCACGATGAAGAAGATCCGGACGAACCGGGCGCCCTTGCTGACCGCAACTCGGGCACCGAGGTAGCCGCCGACGAGGTTGGCCAGTCCCATCAGCAGGCCGACCTTCCACATCACCGCGCCCTGGGGAACGAAGACGATCAACGCGCCGAGGTTGGTGGCCCAGTTGGCCAACCGGGCCTTGGCCGAGGCGTCGAGGAAGGAGTACCCGAGGAGCGCCACGAGCGCGAGGACCAGGAAGCTGCCGGTGCCGGGCCCGAGCGCGCCGTCATAGATGCCGATCGTGAACCCGACCAGCATCGCGGTGCCCAGGTGCCGACCGGACGAGTGCCGCAGCAGGGTCTGCGACCCAAGATCCGGTTTGAGGACCACATAGGCGCCCACCGCGATCAGCACAACCAAGACGATCGGCTCGAAGGCCGAGCGCGGGATCTGGGAGGCCCCCAGGGCACCGAGCACCGCGCCGGCCAACGCCATCGCCATCAGCGGCAGGAAGGTGCGCGGGTCTGGCTTGATCCGGCGGTAGTAGGTCGCCGAACTCACCGAGGTCCCGCAGATGGAGGCGAGTTTGTTGGTCGCCAGGATCTGCACCGGCGAGGCATTGGGGAGGCCGAGCAGCAG
>JBFIDC010000136.1:0-8502 GCA_041581495.1 Nocardioides sp.
GCGCGCACTACTTCCAGCGACTGGCGACCTACCCGGTCTACCTCAACGTCCCGGCGGGCGTGGATCCGGCAGATGAAACCGTCGCCGAGATCTCCACGGTCACCGCGGACGGCATGACGATGATCTACACCGATGCCGCCGGACAGCGGATCGGGTTCCTCGACATCACCGACCCCGCCAACCCGGTCGGCGACGGCAGCATCGATCTCACCGTGCTCGGCGACGCCGACGACCAGCCGACCTCGGTGGCGACCGTCGGTGACTACGTCTTGGTGGTGATCGACACCTCCGGCGGCGACTTCACGAACCCCAGCGGTCGCGTCGATGTCGTCAAGGTCTCCGACCGCACAGTGGTGCGTTCGATCGACCTGGGTGGTCAGCCAGATTCGATCGCGGTCAGTCCCGACCTCTCCCACGTCGCCATCGCGATGGAGAACCAGCGCGACGAGGAAGCCCCAGCCGACGGCGGTGGCGGCGAGGGTGATCTGCCGCAGGCCCCTGCTGGATTCGTGCAGATCCTCGACATACCCGACCCGGCGGCGCCAGCCGGCTGGACCAGCACCGCGCTACCGCTGACCGCCGGCGATCTCGCTGGGCTGGACACCCCCGAGGACGCCGAACCCGAGTACGTCGACATCAACGCGGACAACAAGCTCGCGTTGAGCCTGCAGGAGAACAACGGGGTGGTGATCATCGATCTGGACACCAAGACGATCGACACCGCCTTCAGCGCCGGGACCGTCACCCTCTCCGGGATCGACACGACCAAGAACTCGCTGTTCGACCCCACCGGGGGCTTCACCGACAACCCGCGCGAACCGGACTCACTCCACTGGGTCGGCCAGGGGCTCGTCGCCACCGCGAACGAGGGCGACTGGAAGGGCGGCACGCGCGGGTGGACCGTCTTCGACTCCGCAACCGGGGACGTGGTCTGGGATGCCGGCACCTCCTTCGAATACATCGCGACCTCGCACGGGTTGTTCAACAACGACCGCGCCGCCAAGAAGGGCTCCGAGCCCGAGGGGCTTGCCTACGCCGAGTTCGCAGGAACGCCGTATGTGTTCGTGGGATCCGAGCGCAGCAACTTCGTGGCCGTCTATGACATGACTGACCCGGCCAATCCGGTCTTCGTTCAGGTGCTGCCCACCACCAACGGACCCGAGGGTCTGCTGCCAGTACCCGGCCGCAACCTGCTGCTGACCTCCTCCGAGGTCGACGACTCCGAGGTGGGGGTCCGGGCCAGCATCGGGGTCTTCGAGTTCGGCACCACGACGCCGGCGTTCCCCTCGATCGCGTCCACCCCGACCAACGGGACCGCGAAGCCGATCGGGTGGACGGCGCTGAGCGCGCTCTCCCCTGCGCCTGGCGACTCCACGCACCTGTGGACGGCCAGCGACTCGGCGGTAGCCCAAGGCCGGATCTACTCGGTGGACGTGAGTTCGACTCCAGCCGTGATCGAGAACTCCATCGACATCACCGACTCCTCCGGCAACCCCCTGGGTCTCGACATCGAAGGCATCGCCGCCCGCGCCGGCGGCGGCTTCTGGGTCGGTGTCGAAGGTGCCACCGGCCCGACCAACGAACTGGTCAGGCTCTCGTCGTCCGGTGTCGCGAAGCAGCGCGTCCAGTTGCCCGCAGCGGTCGCCAACCACATCAAGAAGTGGGGCATCGAGGGTGCGGCAGTCAGCGGCACCGGTGCGAGCGAGCAGGTCTTCGTCGCCCTCCAGCGGCCCCTGTGGGTCGACCCGTCGGCCGGATCGCTGGTCGAACTCGAGGGAAACAACGCCCGGATCGGCAAGTACGACGTCTTCACCGGCGAGTGGACCTGGTACCTCTACCCGCTGGAGACCACCTCGGTCGCGGGCGACTGGATCGGTCTGTCCGAGATCGCCGTGGTCGACGACGACACGGTGGCCGTCATCGAGCGCGACAAGCTCAACGGGCCGAACGCCGCGGTCAAGCGGATCTACACCGTCGACCTTCCCGACACCGCGCCCGGCACCGTGACGCCGGTGACCAAGTCACTGGCATATGACGCGCTGCCCGACATGACCGCCCTGAACGGATGGACCCAGGAGAAGCTCGAAGGCTTCACCATCGGCGCCGACCAGCAGGTCTATGCGGTCACCGACAACGACGGCGTCGACGATGCCACCGGCGAGACCCAGTTCTTGCGGCTGGGTGCGGCGACCGGCATCTTCGACGACTCACTGCTCGCATCCTCGACCAGGCTCACCGCACCCAAGAAGGTGCAGGCGAAGAAGAGGTTCAAGCTCAAGGCGTTCGTCCCCGGCGTCAGCGAAGGGACAGTCGTCTTCACCAGCGGCACCAAGACCCTGGGCAGGGCCGCGGTCGTGGGCGGCAAGGCTGTCGTCAAGGTGCGCCTGACGAAGAAGGGGCGCTACCGCGTCGTGGCCCACTTCAGCGGCACCGACGAGTTCGAGACGTCTGACTCGAACCGGGTCACGATCAAGGTGATCAAGAAGACGAGCAAGAAGAACAAGAAGGGCAAGTCCATGTCGTAGCGACGACTGCTGCCTCGACCCGTCCGTGTCTCACGGGCGGGTCGAGGTGCGTCGCACGGCATCGCGCAACGCCTGCTCGGGGTCGACTCCGTCCTCGACGGCCTCGCCCACCAACGCCAGCAGGCGATCCCCCAGGTCGCTCGAATCGTCGGCGGCCACCGCAGCGATCGACGGGTCGCGTTCGATCGCCTTGGCGGCATAGAGCAGCGCGGGCAGTGTCGTGGGCAGCCCATCGGTGGCCGAGGTCCGTTGCTTCTCGGTCGCCTTGATGGCCTGCCAGGCGGCATCGACACCGGCCGCGTCGGTCGGGTGCTCGGCAGCCGGGTCGCCGAACACGTGCGGATTGCGGCGCCGCATCTTGGCCGTGATCCCTCGCGCCACGTCGTCGAGCGAGAACGCCTCACGCTCTTCGGCGATCACCGCATGGAAGTAGACCTGGAGGAGCAGGTCGCCGAGTTCCTCACACAGGTGTTCATCGGAGCCGGACTCGATGGCCTCGAGGGTCTCGTGCGTCTCCTCGAGGAGGTAGCGAGCCAGCGACCGGTGGGTCTGCTCCGCCTTCCACGGACACTCGGCACGCAGCCGACGCATGATCGTGAGGAACTCCAGCAGCGGCTCTTCAGCCATCGGACGATCCCCAGACGCGGACTAGCCGCAGCGGCCGAAGTCGGTCAGAGCGGCCAGGTAGGCCGGGTCGGGTTCGTCGGACTGGCCGGCCTTGGCGACCGCGCCCGAGGCGAAGGAGACGTCGGTGTCGGCGGGCAGCACCTGGCCGTCGATGACCGCGAGGCCGTAGCGGGGGTCGATGCTCACGTCCTGGCCGGCGGTCCAGTCACTCAGTGCCTGGTCGCCACGGGTGAGCTGCTCCTGCTCGCTGGCGTCGCCCTGGCCCTCCTCGGCGAGGATCGCTGCACCCACCTGGGTGAGGACGTCACCGATGTAGGCCGACGCCGACTGCACGTCGATGTAGGCCTGGCGCTCCGCGCCCGTGAGGGCGGCGGCGTCCTGGCCGATGGCGGTGACCTGGGCGCGGAAGCCGGCACTCGCCTCGACGCCGTACTCCTCGGCGAGCTGCTTGCTGGCTTCGACCACGACCAACTGCTGGGCGATGCCGCTCTTGAACACCCGCAGGGGGACGGGGTCGCCCTGCGTCGCGATCTGGTCGTCCACCGCACCGCAGTAGTTGTCGGTGAGTTCATCCACCTCGTCGGCGGAGATCTTGGCGTCGCCGACCTGCGCGGCCACGCCCGGGCTGAACTGGGTCGGGGCGACACCGCATCCGGTGAGGAGCAAGACACAGGCGGCCGAGGCGGAGACCAGGGAGCGCTTCAGTGGGCGATTCACGATCACAGCCCCATTCAAGCAGCCGGGCCGACGGGCGGATCAATCACGGTGTCGATCACCTCGTGCGCCCACTGCAGGAGCGCGATCCCGGCGAGCGGCGTCCCCGTGCGACCCGGCGTGCCCGGACGCGGCACGAGGATCGTCTGCACCGGCGCCTTGACGATCGACTTCGGATAGAGCCGGTTGAGCCGGACGACTCGTGATTCGGGGAGTTCGACCGGCGCGAACCGCACATTTCGCCCGGCGATGGTGACCTCGCCGACCTTGGCCTGCCGCGCTCTGGCGCGGAAGCGCGCCACCAACAACAGGGATTCGACCTCGACCGGGGGCTGGCCGTAGCGGTCGACCATCTCCTCACGCAGCAGGTCGACGTCCGCGCCCTCGCGCACCTCGGCCAGTCGCTTGTACATCTCCAGTCTCAGGCGCTCGCTGGAGATGTAGTCGTGGGGCAGATGCGCGTCCACGGGGAGTTCGATGCGCACCTCGTTGAGTTCGGGTTCGCCGTCGCCCTTGAACTCGGCCACGGCCTCACCGACCAGACGCACATAGAGGTCGAAGCCGACATCGGCGATGTGACCGGACTGCTCGCCCCCCAGCAGGTTGCCCGCACCGCGGATCTCGAGGTCCTTCATCGCGATCGCCATGCCGCCACCGAGGTCGGAGTGCTGGGCCAAGGTGGCCAAGCGCTCGTGCGCGGTCTCGGTCAAGGGCTTCTCGGCCGGGTAGAGGAAGTAGGCATAGGCCCGTTCGCGGCTACGACCCACGCGGCCGCGCAACTGGTGGAGTTGGCTCAGCCCCAACGTGTCGGAACGCTCGATGATCATCGTGTTGGCGTTGGAGACATCGAGACCGGATTCGACGATCGTGGTGCAGACCAGGACGTCGAAGCGCTTCTCCCAGAAGTCGAGCATCACCTGTTCGAGTTGGTGCTCCCCCATCTGACCGTGCGCGGTCGCCACCCGGGCTTCGGGCACCAGTTCGCGGATCTTGGCGGCAGCCTTGTCGATCGAGTTGACCCGGTTGTGGATATAGAAGACCTGGCCCTCCCGCAGCAGTTCACGACGGACGGCGGCCACGATCTGGCGGTCCTCGTAGGCACCGACATAGGTCAGCACCGGGTGGCGCTCTTCGGGTGGCGTGGTGATCGTCGACATCTCGCGAATGCCGGTGACCGCCATCTCGAGGGTCCGCGGGATCGGGGTGGCGCTCATGCTGAGCACGTCGACCGAGGTCCGCAGGCGCTTCATCTGCTCCTTGTGCTCGACACCGAAGCGCTGCTCCTCATCGACCACGATCAGGCCGAGGTCCTTGATCCGGATGTCGGGATTGAGCAGCCGGTGCGTGCCCACCACGATGTCGACCGACCCGTCGGCCAGACCCTCGATGACGGCCTTGGCCTCCTTGTCGGTCTGGAACCGGCTCAGCCCCTCGATCCGCACGGGGAAGCCCGTCATCCGCTCGGTGAAGGTGGACATGTGCTGGGTGACCAGCAGCGTGGTCGGCACCAGCACCGCGACCTGCTTGCCGTCCTGGACGGCCTTGAACGCCGCTCGCACGGCGATCTCGGTCTTGCCGTAGCCGACGTCGCCGCACACCAGTCGGTCCATCGGGACCACCTGACGCATGTCGGACTTGACCTCGTCGACGGTGGTGAGTTGGTCGGGCGTCTCGGTGAACGGGAACGCGTCCTCGAGTTCACGCTGCCAGGGGGTGTCGGGGCCGAAGGCGTGGCCCTTGGTGGCCTGCCGAGCGGCATAGAGCTTGATCAGTTCGGCCGCGATCTCCTTGACGGCCTTGCGGGCCCGGCCCTTGCGCTTGGCCCAGTCCGAGCCGCCGAGCCGGTCCAGGCTCGGCTGCTCGCCGCCGACGTAGCGGGTGACCTGGTCGAGGGCATCGGCTGGGACATAGAGCCGGTCGGGCGGCCCGCCACGCTTGCTGGCGCCGTACTCCAGGACGAGGTACTCCCGCGTCGCCCCGCCGACCTCGCGTTGCTTCATCTCCACGAACCGGCCGACTCCGTGCTGCTCGTGCACCACGTAGTCACCCGCCTTGAGTTCGAGGGGGTCGATCTGCTTCTTGCGGCGCGCCGGCATGGCGCGCATGTCGCGGGTGGAGGCGCGTTGCCCCGAGAGGTCGTCGGCGGTGACCAGCACGAGTCGGTTGACCTCGTCGACGAAGCCGTTCGTCACAGACCCGCAGCCCACGGTCACGACCTCGGCGGTCGGCGGCTGCTCGAGAGACTCCACCAACCGGGCAGGCACGTCCCGCTCGCCGAGGGCCTCGACCGTGCGTTCGGCCGGTCCGTGCCCGGGGTGCACCACCACCACCCGGAATCCTTCCGAGCGCCACGTGGCCAGGTCGGCGAACGCCCGGTCGACGTCGCCCCTGTAGGGGTCAAGGGCCTGCATCGACACCTGGCGCGACGGCACCCCCTCGTCGTCGTCGCTGGTCGAGACCTCGGCGTCGGCGATCCCGAACGGACTCACCGTCCACCAGGCCTTGCCGCTCGCAAGCGCGTGCGCCCGCACCTCGCTCAGGGCACGGTAGGAGGCGGCACCGAGGTCGATGGGGGCTTGGCCGCCGCCGGCCGCGGCCGCCCAACTGGCCCCGAGGAACTCCTCGCTCGTCGCGACCAGGTCGTGAGCACGACGGCGCGCTCGTTCGGGGTCCAGCACCACGACATGGGTCTGCTCGGGCAGCAGGTCGACGAGGAGTTCCATCTCGTCGACCAGCACGGCCGCCAGCGCCTCCATGCCCTCGGTGGCGATGCCCGCGGCGATCTTGTCGGTGAGCTCGACGAGTTGGGGGTGCTTCTCGCCCAACTCCCTGGCCCGCTCACGGACCGCCTCGGTCAGCAGGAGTTCGCGACACGGCGGCGCCCAGAGCCGCTCGACCGGCTCATGGGTGCGTTGGTCGGCGACCGAGAAGCTGCGGATCTCTTCGACCTCGTCGCCCCAGAACTCCACCCGCAGCGGGTGCTCCTCGGTGGGCGGGAAGACGTCGACGATGCCCCCGCGCACCGCGAACTCGCCGCGCTTCTCGACCAGGTCGACGCGGGAGTACGCCGCGTCGGCGAGACGGCTCACGACGTCCTCGAGCGGCGCGGTGTCGCCGGGCGCGAGTTCGACCGGGTCGAGGTCGCCGAGACCCTTGACCTGGGGCTGCAGGACGGATCGCACCGGCGCGACGACGACCCGCAACGGCCCGTTGGTGGGGTTGGTTCCCGGGTGGCTCAGTCGACGCAGCACGGCCAGTCGCTGGCCGACGGTGTCGCTGCGCGGGCTCAGCCGCTCGTGCGGAAGCGTCTCCCAACTCGGGTAGTAGGCGACCATGTCCGGGTCCAGCAGCGACCCGAGTTGATCGACGAGGTCCTCGGCCTCCCGCGAGGTCGCGGTGACGGCCAGCACGCTGCGCCCCTCGCGCACCAGGCCCGCCACGACGAACGGACGCAGCGCCTGGGGTCCGGTGAGATCCAACGCCGCGGCGTCGTCGTCACGCACATCGGCCATCGCCTCGGCGAGGACGGGGTCGGCAAGGACGGCGTCGGCGAGGCCGACCAAGCCGTTGACCAGGGTCACAGCACTAGCTCCGTTGCGGGTCGAGACAGCACGAGTGCCCCCGCCCAAGGTGTGGGAGGGGGTGCGCTCTGGAGTCTACGAGGGGTTCGCGACCCGCCCCACGAACAGGGGCGTCCCGTGCTCGACGTCGTGGATCACGAACAGGAACGGGCGATCGAGGACCACCTCCAGCACGTCGTCCGGCGCACTGGTTCCGGCCATCACGACCGCCGTGGCCGCGGCGGCCTCGGTGCCGGCCTCGTCGACGGCGATGAACACCTCGTGCAGAACCGCGCTGACATGCAGCCTCTCCTCGGTCGTCATGCCGGAGAAGTCCGCAGCGCCCTCGTCGAAGGCGCGCTCCATGCCCAGCGCCTGGAGGGCGTCGTTCAGCGGCGAGGGAGTCCGGAAGGTCCAGCGCGGCATTGTCAGCGACACCGTGGCCGAGGAGGTCTGCGTGAAGAAGACCCCCATCTCCCCCCGAGTGACCATGGCCTCCACATCCGCGGCGCGGCCCTCGTCGGGGAGCACCACGGTCATCGCGAGTTCGGATCCGGCGTAGGGAATCCGGACCGCGACCCAGCCCTGACCCCGCGCCGGACTCGTCGCGCCGCCGCGCATCAGCGGCACCTTCACCGTGGACCCGTCGGCGAGGTGGAAGTCGCCCTCGATGGTCATCTCTTCCTCGAAGGGGACGTCCCAGGGCGCCTTGAGATACAGCGCGTTGACCAGCACCAGACGGGTCAGTGCGTCCAGTGCGCCGGCCGGGACGAGTTCGGGGATCTTGTCGCGGGTGCGGTCGGCGGTCCAGGTGTTGATCGCGGTGCGCGCCGCTTCCGCGGCGGTGACGTAGTCGACCTGCTGGACGCCCGCGCCGTAGGAGGTGGCCAACGCATCGAGGAACGCCTGCTCCCACTTCACGCCCTGCTGGGCGAACAGCGCGTTGGCCGCGTCGAGTGCGATCTCGGCGTCGTCGTCCTCCCACCGTTCGACCGGCCCGGCCAGGGACTCCACGTGCTGGGTGACCGCGTTGAAACCAGCGTTGAGGCTCGCCACGGAATCAGCCCAGAGGACCC
>JBFIDC010000137.1:0-8496 GCA_041581495.1 Nocardioides sp.
AGGTCAGGAACTGGCCCGCGTGGACCGGGAGCCGACCCAGGGTGCGGCCACCGACATGGACCGAGACGACGCCGGGTGCTTCGCGGACCACGTGGCTGACCCGCAGGTCGTGGCGCAGGGAGCGGAGGATGGGAAGCCCGAGACGCCAGACCACGATGGCGCCGGCGGAGAGACCCCACATGGTCCACCACCACGCGGTGCGCAGTGGGTGGTCGATGAACTGTTGTCCGGTCCAGAGTTGATGGGGCAAGGCGAGGCCCGCACCGAGGTAGGCATAGAGGTGCAAGAGGTGCCACGACTCATAGCGCAGGCGTCGACGTGCAGCCTTGAGGCTGGTCACCACGACCATCACCAGAGCCGCCGTGCCGGCCACCGCGAGCAGCATGCCGGGGTAGTTGAGGGTCAGATCCCACAGTGTCGCCGGGGTCTGGCCGAGCCGGCCAACGGCGTACCCGAGGGTGATCACGCTGATGTGTGCCAGCATCAGGTTGAACGAGGTGAAGCCGACGATCCGGTGGATCCGTGCGAGTTCGTCTTGGCCCCAGGCGCGTTCCAGCGCGGGGATCCTGGCCATCAGGACGACCTGGGCCAGCAGCAGCACGCTGGCGATCAGTCCCGTGAGCTGTCCGATCGAGGTGTAGACCGCGCCGCCGACCATCGTGGTGACGACGCCGCCGTCCTGGATCCACCAGGCCGTGACCAGCGCCAGCGCACCGAACAGGAGTGCGGTGGCGGCGGCCCGGACAGACCGGTCAGCGCCCGACCGGTCTGTGTGCGCCGTCTCGAGACGCGACACCCCGAGCGTGGTCATGTCGAGGAACCCTGCTCCACGTCACCGAAGTCATCGCCGAAACCCTGGTCGAGACCTTGGTCGGGGACCTGACCCATACCGCCATCAACGCCTGGGGGCGGGCCTCCGGTGCCGCCCGGGCCACCACCGGAGCCGCGGCCCTGGCCGGGCACGCCCTGTCCAGTTCCGTCCTGGCCGGTCCCGCCCTGGCCGAAGCCGACCTGCTCGATGCCGGGGGTCCCGTCGTCCGCGACGGCATTGCCGATCGCGAAGCCGCCGAGGCCGACGGCCACCAGTGCCGCAGCCGCCGTCGCGACCAGCGCGGTGCGGGTGCGAGTCAAGAAGTCGAAGCGAGCGGGCTGCTCGTGGACGGCGACCTGCTCGAACTCCGACTGGTCGGTCGGGACCTGATAGGGGTGGTGGGGCGTTGGGGTCTCATCGGGTTGCGGGACTTGGACGTCGTCGGACTGAGGGATCTGGACATCCTCGGGGTCCGGGTTCTGGGTGTCGTGGTTGTCATCGTTCATGTCCTCGACAATGCGACGCTCCCCTGAGAGGAATCCCCTACCGAACCTGTCGATTGCCTGTGAGCCTGGGTTGGCCGAGCGGTTAGGTTGGCGCGGTGTCCGGCCTTTCGATGTCTTCCTTTTCCTTCGAACCGCTCCCCACCGCCGAGGTCGAAGCGGCCGAGGAGCGCTTCACCGTGTTCACCGACGAGGTCCGTCGACTGATGGACCTCACCATTCGCAGCACCGTCGACGAGGATCGGCTGACGCAGGCCGAGGCGTTGATCCGCCAGGCCGCCGACCTGCTCGCTGAGTCGGCGCCGCCCGGCCCGGCCGGAGTGCACTACAACGACCAGGGCCGCTCATGGAACTGGGGCAACGCGGTGGTCGGGGTCCGCAACGCGATCGCACCGCCGGTACGACTCACGTGGGACGACGACGACCTGGTGCACGCCGAGGTCGAGCTCGGTGCGGCCTACGAAGGCCCGCCCGGCAGCGTCCACGGCGGCGTCTCGGCGCTGCTCCTCGACCACCTGATGGGTGAGACCGCCAGTTCCCGCCACACCAAACTCACCGTGACCGGCACCCTGACCCTGCGCTACGTCCAACCGTTGCCACTGGGCCGGGTGCGGATGGAGGCCCGCATCGCCGAGACGTCGGGACGCAAGGTCACCGTCACGGCCTGGATCGGCAACGACAACGGCCCAGCGGTCGAGGCCACCGGCCTGTTCATCGTCCCGCGTTGGGCCGAGAACCCCGAGGTCGTCACCGACATCGGCTCGCTCGACTAGCCGGGACTAGCCCCCGCGGCCGCCCTGGTCTCAAGAACGAGCCGGGCCGAATCCCAACCACGAGCAACAGCAGGTCGGGGGCCCTCGGCGGTCGCGGGAGCGACTGACCGGGCAAGCGATCCAAGGGACTGACGGCAAGCATCCGAACACCCAGGTGTTGGGCGACAAGCCTTCATGCCCGATGGCGAGGTTTCCGGAAAACATCCCGTCTCCCCCTTGCCGGGGACATGAACACGGGGCCAGGATGGCCGAGCGCCCCCCATCGTGAGTCGGCGCACGTCTGACCTCGGGGTCGGGCGTTATCTCAATCCCGGGAGGGGAAAACCTGTGCGCATTCGTCGCCATCTCATTTCTGGAGTCAGCCTCGCGCTGGTCACCGCCGTCGCACCTGCGGCGCTGACGATCTCGTCGGCGCAAGCCGCGCCTTCGAAGTTCGACCCCGAACCAGTTGACGCGGCTCCGGTCTCGACTTCGGTCAAGCGGGGCCCGAGCGTCACGCTCGGCGATGGCGGCACGGAGACCTACCTCATCGCGCTCGACTCCCCCGCCGTACCCACCCGGGCGTCCGCCAAGCGGCCCGCGGGCACCAAGGTGCCGAGCGCCTCGGCCTACCGCAAGTCGATCCGCCAGGAACAGACCGACCTCCAGGCGTCGATCCGCAAGATCACCAAGAAGCCGCTGCGGGTCCTGTTCACCTACACCAACGCGGTCAACGGCTTCGCGGTGAAGTTGACCCGCAACCAGGCGGCCCAGGTCGCCAAACTGCCGGGCCTTGCCGCGGTGAAGGTCGATGAGGAACGCGAACTCCACACCGACCGCGGGCCGGAGTGGATCGGTGCCCCCTCGATCTGGGACGGCTCCTCCATCCCCGACAGCGTCGGCTCCGTGGGTGTCGACGGGACCAAGGGCGAGGGAATCGTCGTCGGCGTGATCGACACCGGCATCAACCCGCTCAACCCGTCGTTCGCCGCCACCGTCCCCGCTGCCCAGGGCGGCGACGACTACGTCGTCACCAACCCCCGCGGGCACTACTACGGCGTCTGCGACCCCTCCGGTGCCGACTTCGACCCGACCTGGCCGTGCAACGACAAGCTCATCGGCTTCTACGACTACCTGCCCAACAGCACCTGGGGTGGGCCCGGGCCGCACTTCGACTACGAGGGCCATGGCACGCACACCGCCAGCACCGCGGCCGGCAACCAGGTCGACGCCACCGCGTACGCCGCTGAAGGAACGGCGAACGAGTTCTCGGTCACCCGCAACATCAAGGGCGTCGCGCCCCACGCCAACATCATCGCCTACGCCGCCTGCTGCACCACCTCCGGCTTGACCGCCGCGATCGACCAGGCCATCGCGGACGAGGTCGACGTCATCAACTACTCGATCGGCGCCTCGGCCCCGACCCCCGACCCGTGGACCGACTTCGACGCCGTGGGCTTCCTCAACGCCCGTGCCGCGGGCATCAACGTGGCCGTCTCGGCCGGCAACGACGGCCCCGGTGACGCCACCGTCGGCTCTCCCGCGGACGTGCCATGGGTGACCAGCGTGGGCGCCACGACGCACGACCGTCAGTGGCAGGCTCACGTGGAGAACATCAGCGCGGACGGCGCCAACACCCTGCCCGACATCAACGGCGTGGGCTTCTCCAAGGCGACGGCCGGCACCTTCCCACTGGTCGATGCCGGCGACCTCGGCAACGAACTCTGCCTCGCCGGCGGGTTCACCAACCCGGGCGACGTGGCCGGCAAGATCGTGGTCTGCCTGCGCGGAACGACCGGGCGCGTCGAGAAGGGCCAGGTCGTCGCCGACCTCGGGGGCGCCGGCATGGTCCTCGCCAACAACGCCGCGAGTGGTGCCTCGATCAACGCCGACGCCCACGCCCTGCCCGCCGCTCACATCACCTATGCGGACGGTGTGACCCTGCGGACGTGGCTGGACACCGCCGTCAACCCGGTGGCCTCGCTCTCCGGCGGAGTCGAGCACATCGGCGACGACGTGGCCGACATCATGGCCGCGTTCTCCAGCCGTGGACCCAACGGCGGACTCTCGATCATGAGCCCGTCGGTGACCGCCCCGGGCGTGGACATCCTCGCCGCCGGCGGTATCGACGGTGACGTCGACTGGGAGTTCATGTCCGGGACGTCGATGGCGAGCCCGCACACGGCCGGCGCCATGGCACTGCTCGAGGCCGCCCAGCCTGACTGGACCCCCGCGGAGTTGCAGTCGGCTCTCATGACGACCGCCGAGAAGAACATCAACGACGACGACGGCACCACCCCCGCCGGTTGGTTCGACATGGGCTCCGGCCGGGTCGATCTGAACGAGGCGGCCCAGGCCGGCCTGGTTCTCAACGAGACCTACGCCGACTACGTGGCATCCGCGCCGGGCGACGGCGGGGACGTCCGCACGCTCAACCTGGCCAGCATGGAGGACGACCAATGCCTCGCCACGTGCGCGTGGACCCGGTCGTTGACCGGCACGTCCACCGGCGTGGGCGACTGGGGGGTCAGCGTGACCTCCGACAGCGGCGACCTGACAATCACTCCTGACGCCACCACCGTCACGCTGAGCGACGGCGCAAGCGCCGATCTGACGATCACTGCCGACGTGGCGCCGGGCACCCCGACCGACACCTGGTTGTTCGGCGAGGTGGTGCTGACCCCGCCGATCGGCTCGGATGCGCCGGAGGCCCACCTGCCGGTGGCGGTGCTGCCGACCAACGGCGTCCTGCCGACCTCGATCGACATCGAGACGCGTCGCGACGTCGGCTCGCAGGTGACCGACGGGTTCGAGACGATCGCTGCGCCTGACCTGCAGGTCAGCGCGGCCGGCCTGGCGCCGGGGACGGTCGACCAGTTGACGCTGGTCCAAGACCCGACCAACGGCGACGCATTCGACGGGCTGACTCCGGCCGACGGTGTGGACATCACCAACATCACCGTCCCGGCGGATGCCGAGCGACTGGTGGCCAGACTGGCCAACTCCACGGCTCCGGACCTGGACCTGTATGTCGGGACCGGTGCGATCAACGCCCTCAACGTGGTCTGCGCCAGCGCCACCGGAACGGCCAACGAGTCCTGCGACATCGCCTCGCCGGCCGCCGGGGACTGGTGGGTGCTGGTGCAGGACTGGGAGGCCGGAACCGAGCCGACCGACACGGTCGACCTCACCACAGCCGTGGTGAGCGGCAACGAGGGCAACCTCACCGTCACCGGTCCGGCGGCGGTGCTCGCCAGCGATCCGTACTCGCTCACGACGGAGTTCGACGAAGCCTCGTGGTCACCCGGCGAGACGTGGTTCGGTGCGGTCACGCTGGGCACCAGCGCGGGTTCGCCGAGCGACATCGGCGTGGTGGCGATCAACGTGACCCGGATGGACGACGACGTCACGGTGACACCAGACGTCACCGACGCGGAGCCGGGTGACGTGATCACCTACACGGTCTCGATCGCTCCCAACGTGACTCCCGCGGACCTCGACTACGACATCACCGCGCCGATTCCGGCCGGCACGACGTACGTCGACTCCTCGGCCACCGGCGGGGCGACCTACAACGGCGGTAGCGACGCGGTGGAGTTCACCACGACGATGCCGACCCTGGTCGGGGATCCGGGGAGCTATTCGTTCACCACGAGCGACGGCGACCCGACGTGCGTCAACCCGTTCGAGGGCGACGCGCTGTACACGAACCTCGCGGACTTCGCCATCGGACCGAACCCCGCGTTCGACGGCGACACCGCGCCTGTGAGTGCCTTGAACTCGATGAACTTCCGGTTCTACAACAAGGTCACCAGTGGGCTCGTGATCACCGACGACGGGTTCATCAACATGGGTGGGGACGGTGCCGGCTATGCCGGTGAACCTTGGACTCCGCAGTCCCTGCCGGACGCTGCCTTCCCGAACGGGTTGTTCGCGCCGCTGTGGCAGGACGGCGAGTTCTTCTATGACGCGGGCACCGGCTCGGGAGTCAGCTTGGCAACGGCCGGCGACATGGCGATCGTGGAGTACGACAACTTCCGCAGTTGGGGGGATGCCGCCGGTGCCGGCGGTGTGCTCGACATGGAGTTCATTGCCATCGAAGGCAACCCCAACGCCTGGTTCGTCTACGGCGACATGGACGCGGGTGATGGCTCCCTGTTCGACGGGGTCACCATCGGAGCCGAGGGTCCGGACGGCGATGCCGGTTCGGCGCTGGTCAACGTGGGTGACGCCGCGACGGTTCTCCACCCGAACCTGGTGGTCTGCGCCAACTATGCGGGACCCAGCGGCGACCCGGTGGAGTTCACCTACCAGGTCCAGGTCTCCTCGGACCCGGCTGCCATCGATGACGGTCCGTTGGTCAATCTCGTCACCAGCGCCACGTCCGACCCGGTGGCCGTCCCCGTCGATGCCACCAGCACGGTGACCATCAGCGGCGTCGTTGAGGACTCCGCGGTGGCGCTGAGCCTCGACCCGGCCGACATCGCGGCTGGGGCGTCATCGACGGCCACCGCCGTGGTCACCACCACGACCGGCCCGGGAACCCCCACCGGTGACGTCGAGTTCCTCGTCGACGGCGCGATCGCGGGCATGGGCACGCTCGACGGGACCGGGACCGCATCCGCGGATCTGGCCGGCGTCGCTCCCGGGACCCACTCGGTGGTTGCGCACTACCTGGGCAGCGCCTCGAACAGTGAGGCGACGTCCGAGGCGGCCACGCTGACCGTGGCTGACAAGGTGGCCTCGACCACGAAGATCAAGGCCAAGGGCCAGGTGAAGATCGGCAGCAAGCCCAAGGTCCAGGTGGTCGTCAAGGCCGCCGGTGCCTCACCCACAGGGACGGTCACGCTGAAGGTCAAGCAGGGCAAGAAGGTGAAGTTCTACACCGCCACGCTGACCAACGGCAAAGCCATCTTCAAGCTGGCCAAGATCCGGTCGACCAAGACGATCCGCATCAAGGCCACCTACCCGGGTGACGATGCGGTGGCGGGTTCGATCGGCAAGAAGACGATCAAGGTCAAGCGCAAGAAGAAGTAGCACGCTGCGCGGCGATCTGTCGCCTGAGGCGACTCTGCCCCCTCCCGCCAGGGAGGGGGCAGAGTGCTTCGTGGGCAGAGTGCTTCGTGGCCAGGCGAACCTCGGCAGCGAGACTCACCGACCGTCGACAGGTGCCGGGAACACGCCGGTGAGGTAGTGGTCGAACACGGGGGCCACCAGCGGAATCAGCGTGGCCAGGTCGGCACCGACCAGGGCCGGCAACCCCACGATGTGTCGCGCCGTCACGAGGCCCGCGATCTGGGAGCCCACCAGGCTGGCCCGCAGTTCAGCCTGGTCCGCTCCGAGCCGCCGAGCCAGAGGCAGCAGCAGGTGACCAACCAACCGGTCGCGCACCATCGCGGCCGCAGCCTCCTCGGATGCCGCGGCGCGAATCATCCCGGACATCACCAGCCGTCCGCGTTGCGAGTCCAAGATGCCCAGCACGAACGCGGCGAGACGCTCGCCCAAGCCGTCGCTCCCGTCGGCGAGCAGTGCGTCGAAGGCCGGCTCGGGGTCGAAGGGCAGGTCGACCGCGGCGACGAAGAGATCGGCCTTCGAGCCGAAGTAGTGGCTGACGAGGCGGACGTCGACGCCCGCCTCGGCCGCGATCTGACGCAGGGAGGTGCCGGGGAAGCCGTGCTCGCCGAAGAGCCGACGCGCGGCGTCGCGGATCTGCTCGCGCGTCGGGGGCTCTCCGGGTCGACGGCCCCGCGGCGTGGGCCCGGTCAACACGACCCCTTGACAGAATTCATCGGTTGTAGAATAACAATTCGTCATGCGTGGAATTCCTGATTCCAGATCCTCCGCGGGCACAGTCTCGACGCGGGCGGTGATGCCGGTCATCGGGATCGCCCTGATGACCATCGTCTCGGCGGTCGTCGGTCTCAACGTCGCGCTTCCCGACATCGCCCGCGCCACCGGCGCCACCCAGACCCAGCTCACCTGGATCGTCGACGCCTACACCGTCGTCTTCGCCTCCCTTCTCTTCTTCGCCGGCGCTTTGGGAGACCGGTTCGGGCGCAAACCCATCCTCGTCGTGGGGCTGGCGATCTTCGGGCTGGCCGCGATCGCCGGGGCGTTCATCGACACCCCCACCGGACTGATCATCGTGCGCGCGGTGATGGGCCTCGGGGCCGCCGCGGTCATGCCACGACGCTGTCGGTGATCACCACGTCCTTCCCCGAGGAGGAGCGGCAGCGCGCGATCGGTGTCTGGGTGGGGATCGCCGGGGCGGGGGCCATCGTGGGGCTGTTCATCACCGCCATCTTGTTGGAGTACTTCGCCTGGCAGTCCTTCTTCTGGATGAACGTGGTGCTGGCCGGGCTGGCCATCATCGGCGCGATCGCGAACATCCCCGACTCGACCGACGAACACCCGCCGGCCGTCGACGTGA
>JBFIDC010000138.1:0-8473 GCA_041581495.1 Nocardioides sp.
CCCCGCCGGGAACTGCCACGTCAACACACACGTCGCCCACGTGTTGCACCACCTCTCGACGGGCTGGCAGCGACGCGAGGAGCGCAACGTCGTGCTTGTGCACTACGCCGATCTGCAGCGCGACCTGGTGACCGAGATGGGCCGCTTGGCTACGGCGCTGGGCTACGACTACCCGACCACACGGCTGGCCGAACTCGCGCAGCACGCCGGGCTCGAGACGATGAGAACGCGCGCAGATGCGTTGGCCCCCAACGCCCACTTGGGTGCCTGGAAGTCGGCCTCGGGCTTCTTCGCCGAGGGCCGGATGGATGCCTGGCGCGCGGCGTTCAGCGCCGAGGACCTCGCGGCCTACGACACCCGCATTGCCGAACTATCCAACGACGCGGCGTTCTTGGCCTGGGCCCACAACGGCCGCCGGGGTGAAGACTGGCGGCGACCGGCAGCAACTGACGAAGGTGAGAGTTTGTGACCAGCAGCCCACGCAGTGACATGCGGATCGCGATCATCGGCGCCGGCCCGTCAGGGATCGCGGCCGGCCGCGAACTGCTACGCAAGGGCTTCACCGACTTCACCATCCTGGAGGGGCTGGACGGCCCCGGCGGCACCTGGCGTCTGCACACCTACCCGGGGTTGGCCTGCGACGTGTTCGCCCACTCCTACACGTTCTCCTATCGCCCGAACCCCGACTGGAGCGAGAACTTCGTCAGCCAGCCCGAGATCCTGGCCTACCTGGAGAAGTGCTTCACCGAGTTCGGTCTGGACCCCTACCTGCGTCCCAACACCCGCATCGTCAGCGCCGACTTCACCGAGCGGGGCACCTGGGTGCTGCGGTCCACCGCGGGCGAGACCTTCGAGTACGACGCCGTCATCAACGCCATGGGCAACCAGCACACGCCGTCATATCCGGACGTGCCCGGTATCGACTCCTTCGAGGGCGAGAGCTTCCACGGCACCCGGTGGGACCACGGCGTCGATCTCGAGGGCAAGCGGGTCGCGGTGATCGGCTCGGCCGCGAGCGCGGTCCAGATCGTTCCCGAGGTGGCCAAGCGTGCGGCCCACCTCACCGTGCTGCAGCGCTCGGCCAACTGGATCATGCCGCGCAACCTCAAGTCCTACAGCCAGCGCAGACGTGCCGTGCTTCGCCGCACGCCGATGCTGCTGCGGGGGATCAGGAAGTTCCAGGGTCTGCTGCTGGACCAGGTCGAGTACGCCACGACCTTGGGGCACAGCCGGATGCGCCTGTTCGAAAAGCTGGCCACCAAACACATCGACCAGCACATCACCGACCCCGAACTGCGTGAGGCGCTGCTGCCCAAGAGCCGCTACGGCTGCAAGCGGGGCCTGGTCTCAGATGACTTCTATCCCACGCTCAACCTGCCCCACGTGGATCTGATCGCGTCGGGCCTCGACCGGATCACGCCCACCGGACTGGTCGCCAGCAACGGCCAGGAGGTCGATGTCGACGTCATCATCTATTGCACCGGCTATCGGTTCCAGGACTTCGATCGCATCGCGGTGACCGGCACCGACGGCCTCGATCTGGCTCAGTCGATGGCGCAACGCCCCGAATCGCTGAAGGGGATCGCGATCCCAGGGTTCCCCAACTACTTCATGGCGGCGGGGCCCAACGGGTTGGTGCTCAACGTCGCCTACTTCAACAGCGTCGAGCAGAACGTCGAGACCATCGTGCGCCTGCTGGGTGACATGGTCGACCAAGGGCACCAGGTGATGGCGGTCAAACCCGAGGTCGTGCGTCGCTACAACGACTCGCTCGCGGAGAAGTTCACGGCCTTCTCCTGGGCGGCACCTGACTGCAAGTCCTACTACCGCGACGCGGCAGGGCGGCCCACGATCCTCTACCCCGGCAGTTTCAAGAAGTGGCGCAAGCTTCACGCCGAGACCTCACTCGCGGACTTCGACCTGACTCCCGCGCGAGCCACACAGGACGCAGCGCACCGAGCCTGAGCGGCAGGTCCTCGCACGTCCCGCCGGATCGGGCTATTGGTCCCTAGCGGGAGCGGGCCACGCATCGCACCCTGGAAGAAGAACCTCGGCATCAGGCGTGAGCGAAAGCGAGAATGGTCATGGTCACTTGGTCGACTCCACAACACCGGCGGGCGGCCGCCGCCGCTGCCTTGGCTGCCGTCGGGTCACCTCGCTCCGAGAACCAGGTCGTCAGCATCCAGTGTCACGACGGGCACCACGTCGCGAAGGTCTTCAGGACCGACGCCGGACTGGTGTTCGCCTCGAGCACCGGCCCGCACGGTCACGGATCCCGGGACTTCGTCGACACCGGCCACCACGGCGACCGCAGCGGACAGGAGTTCGTCGATCTGCTCGATGTGGGCCCCACCCACGAGGACGACCTGCCGGCCTGGTGCGACTGTGGCGCCCGCACGCTCTCGCGGGCCGACGTCATCGACTACGCGAACTCGGGCAAGCGCACGGTCCACATCGACTGAGTTCTCGACCCTCAGGGACTTCCCGCCGATCGGGACACCGGCGCGGTGGCCGCTAGCGCCGGACCCGAACGGGAAGCGAGTCGAGTCCGTTGTTGAAGTTCGACGCCGTACGCCGCGGCGCGCCGTCCCGCTCGATCGAGGAGAACGCATTGAGGAGTTCGGCGAAGAAGATCCGGCCCTCCAGCCGCGCCAGGTGCACGCCGAGGCAGTAGTGCTCCCCCATACCGAAGGAGATCTGCGGGTTGGGCGAGCGTCTGATGTCGAAGCGCTGTGGGTCGACGAAGACGCTCTCATCGCGGTTGGCCGAGGTGTAGTAGAGCGCGACCTTCTGGCCGACCCGAATCTGCTGTCCACCGATCTCGAGGTCCGCCATCGCTGTACGCCGGAAGTAGTGCAGCGGGTTGGCGTAGCGCAGGATCTCCTCCACCGCGCTCGGGATGAGGCCGCGGTCGGCGCGCAGGTCGGCCAACTGATTGGGATGGTTCAGGAGTTCGCTCACCCCGCCGGCCAGCATCCCGACGGTGGTGTCGTTGGCGGCGATGAAGAGCTGGACGAACAGCAGCGCGAACTCGATGTCGTCGAGCTGCTTACCACCGAAGTTGCCGTGCAGCATCAGCGAGGTGAGGTCGGGTGGCGGTTCGCCTTCGAGCCCGCGCCGAGCGCCCGCATGCCCCATCGCATAGACCGCGAGTTCGGCGATCGCGTTGTTGTTGGCGTCCTCGGCGTCCCCGTTGACCGACCGGGCCGCGGCAGCGGCGAGGTGGTGGAGGTGGTCCCAGTCGGCCGGCGGCAGGCCGAGCATGCCTCCGACGATCCGGGTGGGCAGCTGTGCCGCCACCTCGACCACGTCGACCACGCTCGTCTCGTCGACCTCGCCGAGAACCGAGCGGGTCAGGTCACCGATCATCGGCTCGAGGCCCGCGATCACCTTGGCACTGAACTCGGGGACCAGCGGCTTGCGCATCGCACGGTGTTGCGGTGGGTCCATACCGAGCAGCATCTGCCGCATCCCCTTGAGGCCCTCGGCGTCCATGTCTTCGACCGTGATGCCGCCCTCGGCGGAGGAGAGCATCTCGGGTTGCTTGGAGGCCCAGGTGACATCGGCGTGGGAGAGCAGGGCCCAATAGCCCGCCTGACCCGGGATGTCCTGCCAGTGCACCGGGGAGGTGCGCCGGAGTTCGGCGAAGACCTCATGGGGTGCCCCATCGGCGTACTGGGAGCGGTCATAGATGTCGAGGTTCACGGGCTGACGCCTCCGATTGTCTGGGTGACGCCGGCGGCGACCGTCGCCAGTGATTCCCCGAGCCGACTCAACTCCTGGCCGCTGAACGTGCCTTTGGGTTGCAGCGCGAGGTTGAGCACGACCGCGCCGGTCTCGTCGAAGACCGGTGCGGCCATCGAGGTGACCGCGTGCTTGCCGCGGCGCAGTTCGCTGGGCAAGAAGTCGACCTGGGCCAGCAGAGCAAGCATGCGCCCGAGCACTTCACGCACGGCGTCGCTGAAGACATCGTCCTGGAGTTGGCCCAGCACGTCGAAGGCGACGGCAGAGGCGCTGTCGAGTCTCTCCAGGCTGTAGCCACGGTCTCGGATGGCCGGCAACACCTCACGCAGCCGCGCCTCCAGCGCCGGGTTGTTGCGACCGGCGTACGCCAGCCACTCCTCTTGCTCGGTCGAGGCCGCCCAGGCTACGAATCCCGGGCCGAACGGCGGCAGGAACGGAACCCTGTTGCCGACCGCGATGCCAGAAGTGGTGCCGGGTGCGGGGAGGACGTCGGTGACGACGACGGCGTCATTGACCAGGTGCACCACCACGGCGGTGAACCCGACCTCGACGGCGAGCTTGGCGGCGGCATCGTGTGCGAGTTGCTCGGTCGGCCGACTGGCCGCGAGTTCGCGACCGAGGACGGCGAGATAGGACCCGATGGCATAGGACTTGTCGACGTCGTTGCGCTGCACCCAGCCCCGGTCGACCAGCGTCGATAGCACCGCATAGGCGGTGGCTCTGCTCATGCCCGTGGCCTGCACGAGGTCGGTCAGCGTCATCGGCATGGTCGGCCTGGCGACGAGTGCTTCGACGACATCGACGACCCGTGCCGTCGGCGGCGAAGCCGGCGCCTGCTCTTGACCCGTAGCCATGGCACTCCTACCCTTCGTGTCAGATAGTCGAATCATGGCATCGAATATTCGACACTTCAAGGAGTGGTCGTGAGCGACGTACGCATCGAGGATCTGGTGGCCCCGGTCCTCAGCGACGACCAACGCGCCATCAAGGACGCCCTCGAGGCTCGACCGGTGCGGCTCGACCCCGAGCGCCTGTTGGATCGAGCCCGGACCACCACCGGGCTCACCGACCTGGGCGACCCCACCCTCGGCGACCGGCTCACCGCGCACCTCGCGGCGGTTGAGGCCGACACCGGGTTGAGCAACCTCGGCCGCATGGTGGTGCAGAGCAGGGTCACCAGACTGCTCGAGAACCGCTTGCGCCTCCACGAGTTGTTGCGGGTCCATCCCGAGGTCCACGACATCGAGATCACCGCGCCACTGATCGTGGTCGGCCTGCCCCGCTCGGGCACCACCCACCTGGTCAACCTGCTGGCCGAAGACCCCCGCCGCCGGGCATTGCCGTTCTGGGAGAGTCAGGAGCCCATCCCCGTCCCGGGCGAGGGCGCTGGGCCCGACGGGATCGACCCGCGGTTCTCGCGCTGGCGGGCGGTGCACGACACCGAGCAGGTGATGGCGCCGCTGACCCGACTGATGCACGACCGCTTCCCGGCGGCGATCGAGGAGGAGGTCGAGGTCATGGACCTCGACTTCTGCTCCTACACCCTGGAGTGGCACGCGCGGGTGCCGTCGTGGCGCGACTACTACCTCGACCTCGACCAGGACGCGCACTACGACTACCTGCGCACCATCCTCAAGGCGCTCACCTTCCTGCGCGGGCCGCAGACGTGGGTGCTCAAGTCACCCCAGCACCTCGAGCAACTCGGCCCGCTGACCCGCACCTTCCCCGACGCCACGATCGCCTTCACCCACCGCGACCCGGTCGCGGTCATCCAGTCCGCGATCACGATGTTGGCCTATGGCGACCGGATGCGCCGCCATGCCATCGAGCCCGAACAACTCGCGACCTACTGGGTCGACCGCATCGAGCGGCTGCTGCGAGCCTGCGTACGCGATCGCGACCTGGTGCCCGAAGAGCGCTCACTCGACATCGTCTTCGCTGACTTCATGGCCGATGAACTCGGCACGGTCGAGCGCTTCTATGACCGGGCCGGCGTGGATCTGCCCGCCGAGGCTCGGGGTCGCTTCGCGGCCTACCTCGACAACAACCCGCGGGGGAAGCACGGGCGGGTCGTCTATGACCTGCGCGGGGACTTCGGGCTCGACCCGGTCGAGTTGCGTCAACGCTTCGCCTTCTATTTCGACCGCTTCACCATCCCATCGGAGGAATGACATGCATCAGGTACGCATCCACGCACCCGACGACGCCCGGGTCGACGAGGTCGCCGAGCCGACCCCCGGCCCCCGGGATGCAGTGGTCCGGATCGCCGCCTGCGGCATCTGCGGCAGCGATCTCTCGTTCCTCAAGATGGGTCCGATCACCGCCACCGGCGAGCCGATGCCGATCGGCCACGAGATGGCCGGCGAGATCATCGAGGTGGGCTCCGAGGTCACCGGCTTCGCCGTCGGAGACCCGGTCGTGATCCTGCCCGGCAACGACGACCTCGGCCGGATCGGTTGCGGCATCGACGAAGGCGGGATGGCCCCCCTGCTCCTGGTCCGCGAAGCCGACCAGCGCCTGTTCCGTGCTCCAGCGGGCGTAGACCTGCAGGTGGCCGCGCTGGTCGAGCCGCTGGCCGTCGGCATGAACGCCGCCAACCGTGCCGAGGTGACTCCCGATCAGCCGGTCGCCGTCTTCGGCTGCGGCCCGGTGGGCCTGGCCGCCATCGCGACCTTCGCCGACCGCGGCCACACGCAGATCGTGGGCGTCGACGTCTCGGCGGCGCGGCGTGACCTGGCACTGCAACTGGGCGCGAGCGAGGTCGTCGACCCAACGACTGAGGACGTCTGGGCGAGGTTGAGCGAGTTGCACGGCACGGCGCCGACGATGCTCGGTCCGACGCCCGGCACCGCGGCCTACGTCGAGGCCACCGGGGTGGCGAGCGTCGTCACCGACCTGGTCAACCATGCGCGTCCGAACTCGACGATCGTCGTCGTGGCCGTTCACGGCGGCGACCTGCCGGTCAGCGGGCTGTTGGTGATGATGCGGGAGCTCACCATTCGCGGCGCGATGGAGTACCCCGCCAGGTACGAGGACGCGATCGAACTACTGGAGCGGCGAGATCTCTCGGCCATGATCACCCACACCTTCGACGTCACCGAGTTCGGCGATGCGATCGCCCTCCTGCAGACCTCCAAGGAGTGCGGCAAGGTCCTGATCACCTTCGGAGACGACACGTGACCCCGACTTCCGAACAGGAACCCCTGTGGCGCTCGCGTCCCGGTGCCGAGCAGATCCGCGCCGCCGTCCCTGGTGACCTCGCCTCGGTGGGCGACCGGATGTGGGTCTCCCCCGGCCTGTCGAACTCCTACCTGATCGGCACCGACGACGGGTGCGTGATCCTCAATGCCGGCATGGGGTTCGAAGGACCCGTGCACCGCGACAACTACGCAGCACTGGGCGCTGGGCCGCTGCGCTACCTGGTGATGACCCAGGGCCACTACGACCACGTCGGCGGCGTCGACGCGCTGCGCGAGCCCGTCACCCAGGTCGTGATGCAGGCCGAGTGGGCGACCTGGCGCAACGACAACGAACGACTCAATTCCTTTCGGGTCAACAACGCGGCGTTCGCCTGGACCGAGGCCATCACCGCCGCGCTCGATTTCGCCGCCAACCGGCCCGAGGGGTTCCCCGCGCAGAGTGCGCCGACGCCTGACATCGTCGTGGACGAGAGCCTCGACCTCACGGTCGGCGGCCGCGCGCTGCGACTGATCTCCACCCCGGGCGGAGAGACCACCGACTCGCTGGTCGTGCATCTGCCGGACGAGGGCGTGCTCTTCTGCGGCAACCTGTTCGGTGCCCTGTTCGGCCACATCCCCAACCTGGTCACGATGCGCGGTGACCGCTACCGCGACGCGCTGACCGTGGTCGACTCGATCGAGCAAGTTCGCGCCCTGAAGGTGGCCGCGCTCCACACCGGCCACTTCGGCCCGATCCTCGGCGCCGACCTGATCGACGCAGAGTTGGTGCGACTGCGAGATGCCATCTTGTTCGTGCACGACGCCACTGTCGAAGGGATGAACGCCGGCGCCGACGTGAGCGAGTTGATGCGCTCGATCGTGCTGCCCGAGCACCTCGCCGTGGGCGAGGGGTACGGCAAGGTCGCCTGGGACGTCCGCGCGATCTGGGAGAACTACGCGGGCTGGTTCCACCACCGCGCGACCACCGAGTTGCTGCCGGTTCGTCCCGACGCGGTGCATGCCGAGGTCGCGGGGCTGGCGGGGTCGGACGCCCTGGTCACGGCCGCAAGCGCACGGGTCTCGGCGGGCGAGTTGGCGCAGGCGCTGCAACTGTGCGAGATCGCCCTGGCCGGCGAGCCAGACCACCCGGCGGCCCGGACCCTGAGCATCGAGATCCACCAACGGCTGCTCGAGGCGAGCACCAACTTCTGGGAGAGCGCGTGGTTGCGCCGAGAACTGGAGAGACTGCAATGACCCGATCGATGAGCTTCGACTTCACCGGCGCGCGAGTGCTGATCACCGGCGGTTCCAGCGGGATCGGGCACGCGACGGCGACCGCCTTCCGCGATGCCGGCGCGCTGGTGACCGTGACCGGCACGCGCGAGGTCGACGACGTCACCGTCGACCTCACCGGCATGGACTACCAGCGCCTCGAGATGAGGGACAACGCGGCCGTGGATGCGCTCGGGGCCTCCTTCGAGCGCCTGGACGTGCTGGTCAACAATGCCGGTGCCAACTTCCCCGATGGCGGCAACGAGTGGGAGCCCGGC
>JBFIDC010000139.1:0-8419 GCA_041581495.1 Nocardioides sp.
CCAACGCCCGGTGGGACAACTTGGTCGCGATCCTCACCGGCGACCTGCTGTTCGCCAAGTCGTCCGAACTGACCGCCGCACTGGGTCCGGACGCGGTGCGTATCCAGGCGCAGACATTCTCCCGGCTGGTGGAGGGTCAGATCCTCGAGACGGTGACTCCGGGCCCTGGCGAGGACCCGCTGGAGCACTACCTGGCCGTGGTGGCCGGCAAGACCGGTTCGCTGATCGCCACCTCCGCTCGCTACGGCGCTCGCTTCGGGGGCAGTTCGCCCGAGGTGGAGGAGGCGCTCGCCGCCTACGGCGAGATCGTGGGCTCGGCGTTCCAGCTCTCCGACGACATCCTCGACGTCGCCTCGGACTCCGATGAGTCGGGCAAGACCCCCGGAACCGATCTGCGCGAAGGCGTGGCGACGTTGCCGACACTGATGGCGCAGACCTCGACCGACCCCGCCGACGCGCGGCTGCTCGAACTTCTCGCCGGCCCGCTGACCGACGACGAACTGCACGCCGAGGCGCTGGCTCTGCTGCGCGCCCACCCGGCGATGGACCAGGCCCGCGCCTATGTCGTCGACCGCGCCACCGAGGCGAAGGCGCTGCTCGACGTGCTGCCGCAGGGGCCGGTTCGCGCGGCCCTGGAGTCTTTCGCTGACGTGGTCGCGGTTCGCTCCGCCTAGAACAGCACCAACCGGCTCGAATCCGGCGCTCTGACCTCCCCAGTGGTCCATGATGTCTGCCGTGACATTCTCCAAACTTCTCGGCGCCCTCGCCGAGGCCGGGCTGTGGCGTGACCTCGACGAAGCGGACCAGGCCGCAGTGATCGATGAACTGCGGGTGGGCGAAGACAGCACCTGGGCCGCTGGGGGCGCGTGGAGTGCCGACGGCGAAGAACTCGCCGACGGTGCGGTCGAGCCGTGGCTGAAGGCGATGACCGCGCCCTTGGCGCGCTGCGGTGTCGCGCTTGAGGTGCAGACGATCACCGGACCCTACGACGAGGACAGCGAGGGCTACGTCGTCTCGGTCAACGGCGCCACGCTCGCGCTGTATGACTTCGAACCCGACGAGCCGGGGCTGCCGACCAGTGAGGACCCCTGGACCGACTGCACCTTGGAGCCCGCGGCCGAGGTCAATCGACTGCTCGCCGAGGCCGACAGCGATCGCCGCCTGGCGGTGTTCTGGCCCGGCAGCAACGACGGCCTCGCGGTGTTGGGCCCCGAACATTCTCTGGCGCAGGTGGCAGGGTCTTCGGACGACTGGTCCTGCGTGATTCCCTAGCCAGATCCCCCTCAGGAGGCCGACGAAGCCAGGGCGGTCAGGCGCAGTTGCCGGCGGCGGTGGGTGGTGGCCTCGGCGGTGAAGATGACCAGCGCGATCCACACGAGCACGAACCCGGCCCAGCGGCTGGCCGGCATGTGCTCGCCGAGCAGGAAGACCCCGATCGAGAACTGCAGGATCGGGGCGAGGTACTGCAGCAGGCCCAGCGTGGTCATCGAGACGCGGGTGGCCGCGGCACCGAAGCAGATCAGCGGGATCGCGGTGACGATGCCCGAGGAGGCCAGCAGCAGGGCGTGGTCCGGTCCGTGTGAGGCGAATGTGGAGGTTCCCGCGATCCCCAACCCGAGGAGATACAGCGCCGCCAAGGGGGCGATCACCGCGGTCTCCACCGCGAGGCTCTCGACGGCCCCGACGTTCGCGGTCTTCTTCAGCAGCCCGTAGGTCCCGAACGAGAAGGCGAGGATCAGGGCGATCTGCGGCAGCCGCCCGTAGTCGACGGTCAGCACCACCACCGCCAACGAGGCGATCGCCAAGGCGGCCCACTGCAGGGGTCGTAGTCGTTCCCCGAGGATCAGCACGCCCATCAAGACGGTGACCAGGGGGTTGATGAAGTAGCCCAGCGAGGTCTCCACCACCCGCTCATGAGTGACGCCGTAGATGTAGACCGCCCAGTTGACACTGATCACGCAGGCGGCGCCGGCTAGCAGCATCGTGGTCCGCCGGTCGGCCAGGATCGCCCGCAGTTGCGAGGTCCGGCTGAGCAGGACGACGAGCAGACTCATCACGATCGCGGACCACAGCACCCGATGGGCCAGCATCTCCACCGACCCGGCGGGCTCAAGCAGCGGCCAGTAGAGCGGGAATCCGCCCCAGATCACATATGCGGCGACGCCAAGTGAGAACCCTCGACGCTCATCCGACACGAGTGCAGCCTAGGGGGATCCGGCAAGCCGTCGCACCCGGGTTTGCCTACGACAGAGAACGCGGCTGGGACCCGCGGGTTAGAGTCGTGGAGACAATCTGCTGTCAATCCGGGGCCAACACTCTAGGGGGTTCTCCCAGATGCGTTCCACCAAGTTCGTCGCGGTGCTCGCGGCCATGGTGATGTCGATCGGCTTGATGCTGGTGACCAGTACCGGCGGCGCCGAGGCAGCCAAAAAGCCCAGCCATAACCTCATCGCTAAGGGCAAAGAGATCGGTAGCACCGACAAGTTCAAGCTCTTCGGCAAGGTCTCGACCTTCAAGGGTCGCAAGATCATCATCCAGCGCAAGGTCAACAGCGGTAAGTACCGGTTCTGGAAGAAGATCAAGACGACCAAGGCCAAGGGCAGGTTCAGCACGCGGATCTATGGCGGCAAGCGCGGCAGCAAGATCTGCTACAAGGTTGTGGTCCCCAAGACCAAGAAGTACCGCGTCACCAGAGACGTCGTCGGCTGCATCACGACCTTCTGACCCCGACCTCTATGCACGAAGGCCCTCGACCGGATCGGTCGAGGGCCTTCGTCGTTCAGGTGTCGAGCGCGGTTCAGGCCACCGTCCAGGTGTCGCCGCCGCCGATGAGGGCGGCAAGGCGCTCGGCAGGCTCCCCGGTGGCAGCCTCTTGGGCCTGGGCGATCTGAGCTCGGGCCTGGTCGTCATAGGTGGGGCGTTCGACCTGGCGGAAGATGCCGATCGGCGACTGCTTGAGGTAGCCCAGTTCGGTCAGCCTTGAGATCGCGAACGCCATGGTCGGGTCCGGGTTGTGGGCGTCGTGCACCAGAACCGCGTCGGCGCCGACGTCGGCGACCAGCGCGACCTTGACCCCACCCGACTCGGTGTCCCTGACCAAGCAGCGCTCGCCCTCGGCGCCGAAGAGGATCGGCTCACCGTGCACCAGCGGAATGATCGCGTCGGCCTTGGTGTCGTTGTCCTTGATCGCGTCGAAGGCGCCGTCGTTGAAGATCGGGCAGTTCTGATAGATCTCCACCAACGAGGTGCCCCGATGCGCGGCCGCCGCGGAGAGTACCGCGGTGAGGTGCTTGCGGTCGGAGTCGATGGTCCGGGCCACGAAGGACGCCTCGGCGCCCAAGGCCAGCGAGACCGGGTTGAACGGGTGATCGAGTGAGCCCATGGGGGTCGACTTGGTGACCTTACCGGTCTCGGACGTGGGGGAGTACTGCCCCTTGGTCAGGCCATAGATCCGGTTGTTGAACAACAGGATCGTCATGTTGACGTTGCGGCGCAGCGCGTGGATCAGGTGGTTGCCGCCGATCGAGAGCGCGTCGCCGTCGCCGGTGACGACCCAGACCGACAGGTCCTCGCGCGCGGCAGCGATGCCGGTGGCGATCGAGGGAGCACGACCGTGGATCGAGTGCATGCCGTAGGTGTCGAGGTAGTAGGGGAACCGCGAGGAGCAGCCGATGCCGGAGACGAACACGATGTTCTCGCGGCGCAGGCCGAGTTGGGGCAGGAAGCTCTGCACGGCCTTCAGGACGGCGTAGTCACCGCAGCCGGGGCACCAGCGAACCTCTTGGTCGGAGGTGTAGTCCTTGCCGGTCTGTGGACCGTCGAAGGTGGGCACACCCTCAACGCCAGTCCTCAGCTGGGGCATCCCCAGTTCGGAGGTGGTATCGATGCTCATCTCAGACCTCCTCGGCCGGAGTAGACGTCAGGTCGGCCTGGACCTGTTCGGGGTCGATACCTTCGGCCTCCGCCACCAGCGCGCCGATCGCCTCGGCGAGGTCGGCTGCCTTGAGCGGCAGGCCGCGGACCTGGTTGTAGCCGACGGCGTCGACGAGGTACTTGCCGCGCAGCAGCAGCGAGAGCTGGCCGAGGTTCATCTCGGGCACCAAGACCTTGTCGTACCTGCCGAGGATCTCGCCGAGGTCCTTGGGGAACGGGTTGAGGTGCCGCAGGTGCACCTGGGCCACCTGGTGACCGGCCTTGCGGACCCGGCGGCAGCCGGCACCGATGGGGCCATAGGTCGAGCCCCAGCCGATCACCAGCACCTTGGCGCGCCCGGAGGGGTCATCGACCTCGAGGGGCGGCAGCGATTCGGCGATCCCGTCGATCTTGGCCTGCCGGGTGCGCACCATCAGGTCGTGGTTGGCGGGGTCGTAGGAGATGTTGCCGTGTCCGTCGCCCTTCTCGAGACCGCCGATGCGGTGTTCGAGGCCAGCGGTCCCCGGGATCGCCCACGGGCGAGCCAGTGTCTCCTCATCGCGCAGGTAGGGCCAGAACTCCGCGTCCTTGCCCTCGCCGTGGTTGTACTCGGTGGCGAAGTTCGGATCGATCGCGGGGAGGTTGGCCAGGTCGGGGATCCGCCACGGTTCGGAGCCGTTGGCGAGGTAGCCGTCCGAGAGCAGCATCACCGGGGTGCGGTAGGTGACAGCGATCCGGATCGCCTCGACGGCCGCGTCGAAGCAATCGCCAGGAGACTGGGGCGCCACGATCGGCACCGGTGCTTCACCGTTGCGGCCGAACATCGCCTGCAACAGGTCGGCCTGCTCGGTCTTGGTCGGCAACCCGGTGGACGGGCCGCCGCGCTGCACGTCGATGACGATCAGCGGCAGTTCGGTCATCACGGCGAGACCGATGGCCTCGGACTTGAGTGCGATGCCGGGACCCGAGGTCGAGGTGATGCCGAGTTTGCCCGCGAACGCGGCGCCGATCGCCGCACCGACGCCGGCGATCTCGTCTTCGGCCTGGAAGGTCGTGATCCCGAAACTCTTGTGCTTGGAGAGTTCGTGGAGGATGTCGGAGGCGGGCGTGATCGGGTAGGTGCCGAGCAGGATGTCGAGTCCCGACTGCACGCTTCCGGCGACCAGGCCATAGGCCAGGGCGAGGTTGCCCGAGATGTTGCGGTACGTGCCCGGTGACATCGGCGCGGGCTTGACCTCGTACTGCACCACGAACGTCTCGGTGGTCTCACCGAAGTTCCAGCCGGCCTTGAACGCGGTGATGTTGGCGTCGCGGATGTCTTCGACCTTGGCGAAACGCTTCTTGAGGAAGTCGATGGTCGTCTCGGTGGGGCGGCCGTACATCCACGACAGCAGACCCAGGGCGAACATGTTCTTGGCGCGGGCGGCGTCCTTGCGCGATAGCCCGAACTCCTTGACGGCCTCGACCGTCATCCCGGTCAGGTCCAGCGGGTGCACGGCGAACTCGCCCAGCGCGGAGCCGGCATCGCCGAGGGAGTCCAGCGGGTTGGCGGCGTACCCGGCCTTGGTCAGGTTGCGCGCTGTGAAGTCGTGGGTGTCGACGATGATCGCCGCACCCTTGGGCAGGTCGCCGAGGTTGGCCTTGAGCGCGGCCGGGTTCATCGCGACCAACACATCGGGGGCGTCGCCCGCGGTGAGGATGTCGTGGTCGGCGAAGTGCACCTGGAACGACGAGACACCCGGCAGCGTGCCCTGTGGTGCCCGGATCTCGGCGGGGAAGTTGGGCAGTGTCACCAGGTCGTTGCCGAAGGCGGCCGACTCCTGGGTGAACCTGTCTCCGGTGAGTTGCATGCCGTCACCGGAGTCGCCGGCAAACCGGATGATGACTCGGTCGAGCTGCTTGACCTGCTTGGCCCCTGCTTCGGGGATTTGATCGGACACGACGCGCGCCCACTCCTTGATCTGCCACTGCCGATTCGGCTCGGAACTGTCATCGTACCGGCGGTACGTCCAAAACTGGAACACGTTCCAGTTCTCCGCTTGGAGGCCGAGAGAAAGGATAGTCCGAAACCGGCTCCCTCTAGGTTTCTGTCCATGGATTCGGTCGACGTGGCGGTTGTGGGCGCCGGCCCCGCGGGCAGTGCCGCTGCCCGGGCCGCGGCGCAGGCGGGTGCCGAGGTGGTGATCCTGGACCGCGCCGAGTTCCCGCGCTACAAGACCTGCGGGGGCGGATTGATCGGGCCGAGCCTCTCAGCGCTCCCCGCCGGGCCACCGGTGCGGGCGCAGATCACGAGGGTCACCATGTCGCTCGACGGGGCCAGGGAACGCTCCCGGACCGCCTCCGAGCCGTGTCTGGCCATGGTCACCCGTGCCGAGCTCGATCAGTGGCTCCTCGAAGCCGCGATCGCCGCCGGCGCGCGGGCGCGCGTCCCCTGCCGGGTGCTCGCGGTGTCCGAGGACCGGGACGGGGTGGTGCTCTCGACCGACGCCGGCGACCTGCGGGCGGGGGTGGTGGTCGCAGCGGATGGGACCTCGAGTCGGCTGGCGCACGACGTGGGCGTCCGCCTGTCTCGCGTGGACCTCGGACTCGAGGTCGAACTCGAGGCCGGCCCGCTCGCATCTCGGTGGCTCGATCGCGTTCACCTGGACTGGGGGCCGATCCCCGGGTCCTACGGCTGGGTCTTTCCCAAGGGCGAGACGCTGACCGTCGGCGTGATCGCGGCCCGCGGCGCCGGAGCTGCGACCAAGGACTACCTGCGGGCGTTCGTCTCGCGGCTGGGCTTGGAGGACCTGCGGGTGATCCACGAGTCGGGGCACCTGACGCGCTGCCGCACCACCGACTCTCCACTGGGCCGGGGCCGCGTGCTGCTGGCCGGTGACGCCGCGGGCTTGTTGGAGCCGTGGACGCGCGAGGGGATCTCGTTCGCGAGCCGATCCGGAGCCGTGGCGGGCGCCGTTGCCGCCGGGGGAGGCGAAGACCTCGTGGCGCGTTACACCGCTGCGCTTGGCGCCGACCTGCTGCCCGAGATGGCCGCGGGGGAGCGGTGCCTGCGCGCCTTCGAGGCGCATCCGGGTGTCTTCCATACCCTGATCGGTGCCACGGGGCTCGGCTGGCGCCAGTTCGTCCGGATCGCCAGTGGCGAGACCACGCTTGCGCGGGCCTGGGAACACCGTTCGGTGCGGGCGGGGATCGGGCTACTCAGCTTGGGCCACTCGTCCGGCCCGCCAGTTCCTCAGCCCGCTTCTTGAGCCCCGCGGCGTGCTTCTCGAAGCCGTCGGTGACCCGATCTGGACCCGCGAAGCGAACGAAGGGGCCCGCGAACTCCTCGACGGTGTCATAGATGGTCGGGCCGCCCGGTTCTTGGCGCAACCGCTGGTGGCGGGTGGCGCTGAGCATCCGCAGTTTGGAGGGCAGGCCCGCATAGACATAGGAGAGGCAGGCGGTGGTCACGCCGTTCTCGGTCGTGGGTGCATCGATGGCGGTGATCCGCTCCGGAGACCGGGTCGTCTTGCCGTTGGGCCACCGCACGTGCAGCACGATCGGGTTGCCCACCGCCGGAGGCGACGCGGTCTCGGCGCGGAACAGGAAGGGGTTCCACTCGCCGTACGAGTCGATGTCGAGCATCACGGCCCACACCGTCTCGAGGGGGGCGTCGATCTTGATCGAGGCTCGGGGGTGAGTCATCGCAGTCCGTAAGTGGTGATGGCGTCGACGGCCTTCGTGAGGAAGGCTCCTTCGCCGAATCGGTTGATCTTGAACAACATGGCCTGGCTTCCTCCGCTACTCATGGCTGTGACCGCGAGTTCGTCTCCGACTTCGAGCACGCTCAAGTCCCCGTCCCCGCGCACCGACTGCGTGTACATGCCCACGGCGACACCCTAGGGGGAGTCGCCGGCGCAGCAGCGGATCACCGGTAGTTGGTGAACGGAAACCTGGGTTGGTTGGCCAGTCGTGGCTGTCGCTGATCGTGATTGAAAAGTGCCTCTGACCTGCAGAAACGCGTCCCGCATCCTCGTCGGCAATCGATGGTCGCTCATGGCTCTCCCCGAACGTTTGCGGAATTTTTGCGGACTAAGTGCGGACTAAACCGGATTCTGACGACGCCCAAGAGTTTGCTCCCACCCAGGCACGACTGGGGACGCAGGCAAGGTAGCCCTTCCGCCGTGAGAGGACGACTGACGGGGCGTGGGTAATCGTTGAAGATCGATGAACGTGCAGGTCAGAGGTCATTTCGCCCATTGGCTGTTGTTGGTCGGAATGGGCTGATCTCGACTCTCTTGCGGCCCCAGCGCGGCCCCGGGGGACGCCCCAACTGCGCCAATTTCGGTGCTTCGTAGATCGCCCCAGAGTCAGCATCGGAAGTAGTGGGCTCTGCGACAGGAACTCGTTCGTGAATCCGGACCGGCACACTAGCCTTGGAGATCCCTCAATCACTAGAACGATGCCTGAACGGCTGTCCCCACCCATCGGGATCCGAACGGTACTGCCGTCGCGAAAAGGTCGTCCG
>JBFIDC010000140.1:0-8398 GCA_041581495.1 Nocardioides sp.
ACCGCCAACGCGGCGTCCAACGTGCCGGCCGCCAGGTCCGAGGGTTCCGCGGCGGCGTCGTCGACGCCGAGGTCGTGAGCCAGGTCGCGGGCGGCCAACCGGAGCAGGACCCGTCGGTACTCGACTCGAAGCGCGTTCATCGCCTCGGTGTCGGGCAGGGTCGCCACCGGCGCGGCAGCGTGCGGATCGGCCCCCACCGCCTGCATCAGACCCTCGCGGACGGCGAACGCCGCCGGCCGGGTCGAGCCCAACGTCGGGTCGGTGAGATCGCGCCACTGCTCGGGGTGTCGACACAGGTGGTCGGCCAGCGCGTCGCTGGCGCCGAGCACGCACAGCAACCGCATGGCCGTGCCCTCGTCGTCCAGGATGCCGTGCAGCATCTCTTGACCGTCCGGGACGAGCCCGGCCAGTCGGACCAGGTGAGCCAGGGCCCGGTCGGGGTCGGCGGTGCGGGCCAGCAGCGCCACCAACGGTCCGGCATCGGCCTTGAGCGCGGCGAGGTGCTCGGCGGCGACACCAGCCTCTTCGAAGCCCATCCGGGTCAGTTGGCCCGTGTTGGTGGTGGGGCGACTCATGCGTCGATGCGCCGATCGAGAATGTCGGCGAACGCCGTGGCCACCGGCCTCCACGTCCGGTCCAACTCGGCTCGGGCCGCGCCGATCTCGGCCAGCACGGCGTCGGGATCATCCCCTCGGGCCGCGATCTCGGAGCGCTCGCCCCGGGTCATCCAGTGACCCACGATCGACTCGTCGGCCTCAGGGTGCATCTGCAAGCCCCACATCAGCGGCCCGAAGCGGGCGGCCTGCACCTCGCCCGCCGGTGCGTGCGCCAGGACGACCGTGCCGGTGGGCATCGGGTTCACGACGTCGTAGTTCCACTGGACGCCGCGCGCGCGGGTGAGACTGGCGGCGCCCACCAAGGCGTCTTCTCGGGCCGCCGTCGACCAACCCACCTCGATCAGCCCCGCCTGCTGGCCCAGCGGATTGCGACGCGAGGCGCCACCGAGCGCGACCGCGATGAGTTGGTGACCCAGGCAGATCCCCAGAGTCGGGATGTGCTGCTCCCCCGCCGATCGGATGAGCCTCTTGGTCGCGCTGAGCCACGGATGGTCCGCGTCGTCGTGGGCACCCATCGCGCCGCCCAAGACCATGAGTCCCGCGTGTCCCTCGCAGGTCGCAGGAAGGTCTTCACCGAGGTCGGGACGGCGGACATCGAGAGAGCACCCCGCCTCGACCAGCCAGCGGCCGAAGTGCGCAGGAGGATCGTCGTCCTGGTGTTGCACGACCAGGATCGAGGCTGCGGAGTTCACGCCCCGTCCAGGAGGTCTGGATCGTCCTTGAGCAGCGCGAGGAGCAGCACCGCGATGGCCAGCACGATGACGACCACACCCAAGAAGTTCGGAGCCAACCCCATTCCCACGACCAGGACGAGCACGCCGGTGACCACGGTGGCCGTCTTGGCGTTCCGGCCCCGACTGGGCAACGACCTCAGAGCCACGACCCCACTGGTGAGGACCAGGGCAGCAGCAATCACCAAGGCGGTGCCGAACCTGGTGTACTCACCCCCCGACCCCAGGGCGGCGTACAGGCCCAGCAGTGCCAGCAGAACGCCGAAGGCAACCACCGCGCCGAGCACGAGTCGCAGGCGTCGTTCGCGGTCCTCGCTGTAGATCACGGTCTCGCCCATAACGCTGGCTTGCTCAGAGCACCGGCAGCATGCGGTCGCGCTCGAAGGCCGAGACCTGCCCGCGGTACTCATCCCACTCGGCGCGTTTGTTGCGCAAGAAGAAGTCGAAGACGTGCTCGCCCAGCGTCTCGGCGAGCAGTTCGCTGTTCTCAGCGATAGCGATCGCCTCGTTGAGGCTCTTGGGCAGTGGCTGGATGCCGAGACTGGTGCGTTCCCGCTCCGAGAGCGACCAGACGTCGTCCTCGGCCTCACGTGGCAGCTCGAGACCCTGCTCGATCCCCTTCATGCCCGCCGCGAGCGTCACAGCGAAGGCGAGATACGGGTTGCACGCCGCATCGATGGTCCGCAGTTCGATCCGCGTGGACTGGCCCTTGAGCGGCTTGTACATCGGCACCCGGACCATCGCCGAACGGTTGTTGTGCCCCCAGCAGACGTAGGACGGCGCCTCGCCGCCGAACATCAGTCGCTTGTAGGAGTTCACCCACTGGTTGGTGACGACGCTGATCTCCTGGGCGTGCGCCAGGACGCCGGCGATGAACTGGCGTCCGGTCTTGGAGAGTTGGTACTCGGCGCCGGCCTCATAGAAGGCGTTCTGGTCGCCCTCGAACAACGAGACGTGCGTGTGCATCCCGGAGCCGGGGTGGGTCGTGTAGGGCTTGGGCATGAAACTGGCCCAGACCCCCTGGGTGAGCGCGACCTCACGGATCACCGTGCGGAACGTCATCACGTTGTCGGCGGTGGAGAGGGCATCGGCGTACCTGAGGTCGATCTCCTGCTGTCCCGGACCGCCCTCGTGGTGGCTGAACTCGACCGAGATGCCCATCGACTCGAGCATCGTGATGGCTTCGCGCCGGAAATCGGAGCCCATCGACTGGGCGGTGTGGTCGAAGTAGCCGCTCCGGTCGACCGGAATCGGGTCGTCGCCCGCGCTCGGGGTGTCCTTGAAGAGATAGAACTCGATCTCGGGGTGGGTATAGAAGGTGAATCCTTTGTCGGCGGCTGCCGACAGCGTGCGCTTGAGGACGTGGCGAGGGTCGGCGTAGGAGGGCGACCCATCGGGCATCACGATGTCGCAGAACATCCGCGCGGTCGCCGGGCCCTCGTCGCGCCACGGCAGGACCTGGAAGGTCGAGGGGTCGGGCAAGGCCAGCATGTCGGACTCGTAGACCCGCGCGAAGCCCTCGATCGCGGACCCGTCGAATCCGATGCCTTCGGAGAAGGCGCCCTCGAGTTCGGCCGGCGCCACGGCCACCGACTTGAGGAACCCCAACACGTCGGTGAACCAGAGCCGGACGAACCGGACGTCGCGCTCCTCGAGCGCCCGGAGAACGAAGTCTTCCTGCTTGCCCATGAGGGCAGCCTAGGGCGTTGCCCTAGCGGGTGGGCACTCGCTCCAGGTCCGCCAGCCACGCGGCCGGGCTCGCATCCGAGGGCATCCGCCAGTCACCACGCGGCGACATGGTGCCTCCCGCGGCGACCTTGGGCCCGTTGGGTAGCGCCGAGCGCTTGAACTGAGAGGCGAAGAAGCGTCGGATGAAGACCTCCAGCCAGTGCCGGATCTCGCCGAGGTCGTAGCCCACCCGTTTGCTCTCGGGGAACGCCGGGGGCCACTCCCCCGCGGCGGCGTCTCGCCAGGCATGCCAGGCGAGGAACGCGATGCGACTCGGGCGCGACCCCTGACGCAGGACATGGAAGAGCGTGAAGTCCTGGAGGTTGTAGGGCCCGACCGTCGACTCGGTGGCCTGTTTGGCCTGACCCTCCTCGTGGGGGATCAGTTCCGGGGTGATCTCCTGCTCGACGATCTCCAGCAGGAGCGCGTTGGTCTCCGCGTCAAACTCGCCGTTGTCGGCCTCCCACCGGATCAGGTGCTGGACCAGGGTCTTGGGGACCCCCGCATTGACGTTGTAGTGCGACATCTGGTCACCCACCCCGTAGGTGCACCAGCCCAGCGCCAGTTCGGAGAGGTCGCCGGTCCCCACGACGATGCCGCCGCGGTGGTTGGCGAGCCGGAACAGGTAGTCGTAGCGCAACCCCGCCTGGACGTTCTCGAAGGTGACGTCGTAGTGGGCCTTGCCGTCGGCGAAGGGGTGGTCGATGTCGGCCAGCATCTGCCGCGCCGACGCGGTGATGTCGATCTCCTCGAACGTCACGCCGAGTGACTTCGCCAGGCCACTGGCATAGGAGCGCGTCGTCTCGCCGGTGGCGAACCCCGGCATCGAGAACGCGTGGATGTCGCTTCGGGGTCGCCCCAGCCTGTCCATCGCGCGCGCCGAGACGATCAACGCATGGGTGGAATCGAGTCCGCCACTGATCCCGATGATCGCCTTGGGGCTGCCCCCCTGTGGTCCGGCGATGTGGGCGAGTCGCTGCTCGAGCCCCGAGACCTGGATGTTGTAGGCCTCGTAGCAGTCCAGCGCGAGGCGTTGCGGGTCGTCGGGAACGAACGGGAACCGATCCACCTTGCGGCGCAACCCGATGTCGCCTGCGGGGGGCCTGAGTGCGAACTCGATGCTGCGGAACCCCGTCGCACGATCCTGGTGGGTGCGCCGGTTGTCGTCGTGGGTTCCCTGCCGAAGTCGATCCTGCCGAAGCCGGTCGAGGTCGACATCGGCCACGGTCATCCGCGGGCCATCCGGGAAGCGATCACCCTCGGCCAGCAGGTCTCCGCACTCATAGACCATCGTCTGGCCGTCCCACGACAGGTCGGTGGTGGACTCGCCCTGACCGGCCGCGGCGAAAACGTACGCCGCGTTGCAGCGGGCACTGGCACTGCGCACCAGAAGCCGACGGTCCTCGGCCCGCGCAACGGTGATGGGACTCCCCGACAGGTTGGCCAGGACCGTGGCGCCGGCCAGCGACGCCTCGGCGCTCGGCGGGATCGGCACCCACATGTCCTCGCACACCTCGACGTGCAGCGCGAGGTTGGGGACGTCGGTCGCGCGGAAGATCAGATCGGGCCCGAGTGGGACCTCGGCGTCCAGCAGCGTGATCGATGAACCACGGCGGTCATCGCCGGGCGCGAAGTGCCGGCGCTCATAGAACTCGCGATAGGTCGGCAGGTAGGACTTCGTGCTCACTCCGAGGATGCGGCCGCGGTGGACGACCACCGCGCAGTTGAGCAGTCGGGTCCCGTGGACCAACGGCGCGCCGACAACCAGGACGGGAAGCAGATCGGCCGAGGCGACCACCACATCTGCGATCGCGGCCAGCGTGGCCTCCAGGAGCGTGTCTTGGAGCAGCAGGTCGTCGATGGCGTAGCCGGTCAGGCACAACTCGGGGAAGACCGCCACCGCAACGCCGTTGTCGTGGCACTCCTGGGCCATCGCGATCACCCTCGTCGCGTTCGCGGCGGGGTCGGCGACCGTCACTGGCAGGGTGCAGGCCGCGACCCGCGCGAACCCGTGCGCGTACGCCGAGGTGAAGTCCACGTCTTGAGTCTAGGCTTCGCGCGGCATCACCGATGAGTCTGCGGTGCCCCCGAGTCCGACTCCCCGCCGCACACGAGTGGTCCGTGAGCAGCGACACAGCCGGTGCCGCACGCCGGGCGATAGCCTGGATGACGGTCCGTGGACTCCACCAGGGAGCCGCGAGATCACGCATCAAAGGAGCTCGTGATGAGCGAAGAAACGGCCCCGTACGGCTCGGGAGCCAGCGCCCCGGTCGCGCCGGTCAAGAAGGTCCGCACCCACCACCTGCGCGAGATGAAGGAACGCGGCGAGAAGTTCACGATGCTCACCGCCTACGAGCAGTACGCAGCAGCGACCTTCGACGAAGCCGGGATCGATGTACTGCTGGTGGGCGACAGCGCCTCCAACAACGTCTATGGCAATCAGACCTCGCTGCCGATCACTGTCGATGAACTCATCCCGCTGACGCGCGCCGTCAGCCGAGCCACCACCCGCGCGCTGGTTGTCGGCGACCTGCCCTTCGGCTCCTATCAGGCCTCGCCGGAGCAGGGCTATCTGACCGCCGTCCGGTTCATGAAGGAGGGCGGCGCCCACTGCGTGAAACTCGAGGGCGGCATCGAAATGGTGCCGCAGATCGAGCGGATGACCCGTGGCGGCATCCCGGTCATGGCCCACATCGGCTTCACCCCGCAGAGCGAGCACGCGCTCGGCGGCTACCGCGTCCAGGGCCGGGGCGAGACCTCGGCCCGCGTGCTCGCCGACGCCGAGGCGGTCCAGGAAGCGGGAGCCTTCGCCGTCGTCATGGAGATGGTGCCCGGCGACGTCGCCGGCGAGATCACCCGCAAACTCAGCATCCCCACCATCGGGATCGGCGCCGGCAACCAGACCGATGGCCAGGTGCTGGTGTGGCAGGACGCCTTCGGCCTGCGCACCGGCAAGATGGCCAAGTTCGTCAAGCAGTACGCCGACATGCACGGCCTCCTGCTCGACGCCGCCAAGGCCTACTCCGACGACGTCAAGGCCAGCACCTTCCCGGGCCCCGAGCACACGTTCTAGCGGGTGCCGCGGCGGCTCGCGCCCTTGACCCGGGACAACGCTTTCGGCAATCATCGCCAGATGACGATGACAGCGCCATCCGTGACACGTTCTCGAGCCGCCGTTGAGCGGCTCGACGCGGCAGCGTGTCTCTTCCGCGGGTTCTCAGACCCGTCCCGTCTCGCCATCCTCCGTCGGCTCGCGCTCGGCGAGCACCGGGTCTCGGACCTGACCACCCACCTCGGCCTGGCGCAGTCGACCGTCTCCAAGCACTTGGCCTGCCTGCGGGACTGCGGCCTGGTGACCTCCCGCCCACAGGGCCGCGCGTCGCTGTTCTCCCTGACGCACCCCGAGGCCCTCGAGGACCTGTTCGCGGCCGCCGAGAGACTCCTGGGGCTCACCGGCGAGGCCGTGACCCTGTGCGCGACCTACGGATCCGATGCCCTCCCTGCGGACGCACGATGACCGCGATCGCCGGGCACGACCACCACACGGTCGTCACCGCGGAGGACCGCCGTCGCTACGGTCGGCGTGCCCAACTGCTGGCCGGGGCGTCGGTGGCCTACAACCTCATCGAGGCCGTCATCGCGATCACTGCCGGGCTGGTTGCCGGGTCGATCGCCCTGGTGGGGTTCGGCCTCGATTCCGTCGTCGAGGTCTCCTCCGGGCTGATCATCTTGTGGCAGTTCCGGCACCCGCTGCCCGAGAGCCGCGAACAGAAGGCCTTGCGGCTGATGGCGTTCTCGTTCTTCGGCCTCGCCGCCTACGTCGTGTTCGAGTCGATCCGCTCACTCGCCACCGGGAGGGAGGCCGAGGCCTCCACGGTCGGGATGGGCCTGGCCGTCGCGTCGCTGATGATCATGCCGTTCCTGTCGTGGGCCCAGCGCCGCACCGGACGCACTCTCGGTTCGAACGCCGTGGTCGCGGATTCGACGCAGACGCTGCTCTGCAGCTACATGTCTGCCGTCCTGCTGGTCGGACTGGTTCTCAACGCGTCGCTCGACTGGTGGTGGGCCGACCCGATCGCCGGACTCGTCATTGCCGGCTTCGCGGCCAGGGAAGGCATGGCCGCCTGGCGCGGCGAAGGTTGCTGTGCGCCAACCTCGTCCGCATCTGTCCCCCACGCGGACGCCTGTGGCCGCGAGCAAGGATGCACCGATCGCTGACCGGCGGCCGGTGACCGACAGCCGGTGGGGGCGGCGGGGAATCCCGCCTTGGGTCACGACCCGGCAGTGAGCTCCGCATAGACCTCGCCGACGCGCGCGCGCAGTTGCTCCAGCGTGCCGGTGTTGTCGATGACGTAGGTCGCGATCGCGAGCCGGTCGGCGCGTGAGGCCTGCGCCGCGATCCGCGACTCGGCGTCCTCGCGGGTCCACCCGCGCTCGCGCAGCATCCGTTCGATCTGTTCCTCCACCGGGGCGTCGACCACGATCACCGCATCGAAGGTCTCGGCGATGCCGGCCTCGGCCAGCAGTGGGATGTCGTGGACAACGACGTCGTCGGGGCCGGCGGATTCGGCGAGCGCGGCACTGCGGGCACCGATCAGGGGGTGCAGGATCGCCTCGAGGGCGCGGCGCTTCTCCTCATCGTTGAAGACGATGGCTCCCAGAGCGGGGCGATCGAGCGTTCCGTCGGCGGCGAGGATCTCGGGGCCGAACGCCTCGACCACCGCGGCCAGCCCGGGCGTCCCGGGCTCGACGACCTCACGAGCCAAGGCGTCGGAGTCGATGATGATCGCGCCGAGGTCGCGCAGCATCCCCGAGACGGTGCTCTTGCCCGAGGCCACTCCACCGGTCAGTCCGACGCGCATCTCACAGATACCTCATGCTCGGCCACAGGGTGGGTAGGTCGATCGACGGGAACCGGGCCGCGACCGCCGCATAGACAGGTGCGAACCCGCGCGCGACCCGCCGCATCGTCTCGTCAGTGAGGTCACCATCCCCCTTGGGCGACACGTTGACCTGCCGGGACAGGTCGGGTTCGTGGAAGTCGATGCCGAGGAAGGCGCACAGGTCGGCCAGGGTCGAGCGATCGAAGAGCGTCTCGTAGAAGCCGTAGAAGACCGACTCCCGGCCGAAGGCGCCTTCGAGTCGGTCCATGGTGAGGTCGTAGCGCGTCCGGATCGCGTACTGATCGTCGTCGGCCATCACCTTGAGGCGGTGTTCGGCGGCGCCGGGCTTCTCGATGCCCTTGCGTCGGATGTCCATGCGCACAGCCGACCACACCCGCTCGACCGGGTCGCGCATCAGGTAGACCGTGACGGGTCGCAC
>JBFIDC010000141.1:0-8385 GCA_041581495.1 Nocardioides sp.
CCCGATCCCCACGGTGCGGTTGGGTCGGCCAGCGGTCTCGACCCTGCGGATCTGCAACGACGGCCGGCGCCGAGTCCGGGGGATGCTACGAGACGCGTGGCAACCGAGCGCCGGCGCATCGGCGAACCGGCACCGACTTCGCCTCGCGCCCGGCGAACGGGTGGTCCTGCGCTCCGACCTCCTCCCCCGCCGGCGCGGTGATCTGCGGGCAGTCGGCATCACGATTCGCACCCAGGGACCGCTGGGTCTGGCCGCGCGCCAGCGGACCACACACGTGCCCGGCACCGTCCGCTCGCTGCCGCCGTTCGACTCCCGCAAGCATCTGCCCAGCCGACTGGCGCGCCTTCGCGAACTCGACGGCCGTGCCGCCATCAGGGTCAGGGGCCAAGGCACCGAGTTCGACTCCCTGCGTGAATACGTCCGCGGCGACGACGTTCGCTCGATCGACTGGCGCGCTAGCGCCCGCAACCGCAGCGTGGTGGTGCGGACCTGGCAGCCCGAACGCGATCGGCGGGTGGTCCTGGTGCTGGACACCTCACGCACCTCCGCGGGCCGGGTCGAGGACGTGCCGCGCCTGGACTCGGCCATGGACGCCGCACTGCTTCTTGCGGCCCTGGCTGCCCGGGCGGGGGATCGGATCGACTTCGTGGCCGGCGACCGCCGGATCAGGGCCCGGACCAGGTCACGATCGCGCGATGTCGCGGCCGAACTGCAAGACACGATGGCCGATCTGGAACCCGTGATCGCCGAGGCCGACTGGGGATCTCTGGCCGGAGCGGTGACCGCATTCGGACGGCAACGGGCCCTGGTCGTGCTGCTGACCCCCCTAGAACCTTCGGCCGTCGAGGAGGGGTTGCTGCCGGTCCTCCCCTCGCTCACCCGCCATCACCGGGTCGTGCTGGCATCGGTCCGCGACCCCGAACTCGATGCGCTGGCCCACCGCCGCGCCAACATCGAGGAGGTCTACGACGCGGCCGCGGCCGAGCGCGCCATGGCCCGCCGGCGCGAGACCGGACAACTCCTCGCCGCGCTCGGGGTCGCCGTCATCGACGCCGACGCCCAGGCTCTACCGCCGGCCTTGGCCGACCACTACCTGATGCTCAAGGCCAACGGCTTGCTCTAGGCCTTCACCGGTGGCCGTCCAGACCCTGGCCCCACTTCTTCAGCAGTCGGGCCAGTTCGGCTTGCTCGGGATCGGTGAGCGGCGCCAGAAGGCGCCGTTCGTTGGCCAAGTGGTGCGGGAGCAGGTCGTCGATCAACTGCTTCCCGCGCGGGGTCAGGGTGATCCGTCGCGATCGAGCATCGTCCTCGGCGACGGTGCGGGTGACCAGGCCGGCACCCTCGAGTCGGTCGACACGCTTGGTGATGGCCCCGGAGGTCACCATGGTGCTCGCGGCCAGTTCGGTCGGCGTCAGCGACCAGGGTTTCCCGGACCGCCGCAGCGCCGCCATCATGTCGAAGTCCCCGTCGCTCAAGCCGGCGGAGGCGAAGATCACGCACAACTCGTGGTTCAGCGTCTCGGCCAGTCGATGGAGACGGCCGACGACCCCGATCGGGCTCGGGTCGAGGTCGGGCCGCTCCGAGCGCCATTGGGCCAAGATCCCGTCCACGTGGTCGGGTGGGGTGTCACTGCTCATGCCTTGACTATATCTTCCATGGAAACTATTTTATCTTCCATGGAAACTATCTCCCTGCGGATCGTTCTTCTCACCGCGGTCGCACCCGCGGCCTGGGGGTCGACCTATCTGGTCACCGAGCGGTTCCTGCCGCCAGACCGGCCCCTGTTCGCCGCAACGGTTCGCGCCCTGCCGGTCGGACTGGTCCTCTTGGCCGTGCTGCGCCGCCTGCCCCAGGGGCAGTGGTGGTGGCGCGCGCTGATCCTGGGCGCGTGCAACATCGGCATGTTCTTCCCCTTGATCTTCCTGGCCGCCTACAACCTCCCGGGCGGGCTCGCATCGACGGTGCAGGCGGCATCGCCCTTGGCGGTGATGGCCATCGCCCTCCCACTGCTCGGAGAGCGGGCCACGATGGTGCGCATCGGCGCGGGGTTGGTCGGTCTCGTGGGGGTCGGACTGTTGGTGCTGCGCTCGCCGGACGGCGTCACGACCCTGGGGTTGGCCGGCGCGTTCGGTTCGGTCGCCATCTCTGCGCTGGGCTTCGTGCTGGTCAAGCGATGGCCGCCCCCGGTCGACATGCTCACCCTGGTCTCCTGGCAACTGGTGGTGGGCGGACTGCTGCTGCTCCCGGTGGCCTTGATCGTGGAGGGTGCCCCGCCGCGCCTCGATGCGCACGCGTTGGGCGGGTTCGCCTGGATCGCGGTGGTCGGCACCGGCTTGGCCTACTACTGCTGGTTCCGCGGACTCGCCGCGATGCCGGCGGGAGCGGCGGCACTCATCGGCCTTCTCAACCCCGTCGTGGGCGTCAGTCTCGGAGTCATGGTCGCCGGCGAGGCCTTCGGCCTGATTCAGGCACTCGGGGTCGCGTTGGTCCTGGGCGGGGTCATCGCCGGCCAACCGGCGCTGATCGCCCTGGCCCGGCAGCGCCTACGGCTTGGACTCGGGAACGTCGGCCATCTCGTCGGGCCAGTCGGGGAGGTCTCCGAAATCGCCCAGGTCGGCGAGGTCCAGGTCGTCGACGTCATCGGGCCAGTCGGCCAGGTTGGGCAGATCCCCGAGGTCGAGGGTCATGGCCTCCAGGGCAGACTTCGGTCGCCCGCTTGCGGGGCTGGGGTCGACGGGCGGCTCTGAGGGATCGGCCATCGCGGCACTGCTGATCAGATCGTTGAGGTCGGGCAACGGTGCCGGCCGTGGTGCCGTCCGGGGTGTCGGGGCGGGGGAGCGCTGGTATCGGCGCACCATCACGGGCCGGACCGGCCGCGGGGTCGGTCCGCGGACCAGCCAGACCAGTTCCAAGATCATGTCCGGCAGCACTGCCACCAGCAGCAACCCGACCCCGCCGAGGGCGAGGTAGGGAGCGATCTGGTCCGGCCACTGGGGCGGCTGCACGATGGCCAAGGCGAGTGCGCCGACCATGGCGAGGCCGCCGAGCCCGGTCCCGGTCGCGCCGACCGCATTGCGGATCCTGCGCACCCTGGACGACGAGTGCAGCCAGGTGGTCTTCAACCGTTCGCCGAGCAGACCCGCCACCAACTGCTCCTCGGTGCGGCCCTCACCGAAGCCCCGCAGGGTGAGACGACCCCGCTTGCCGTGCATGACCAACCGCCACCGACCACCACCGGTGAGCAGGCTGAACCTGGCACGCAGCACCTCTTCCTCGGGTACGTAGGCCGTCTGATCGGTCTCGTCCCCCTGCCACACCCGCAACATCCGGGTTCGCAGCTCGTCGGCGCCGCGCATCCGGCGGGCATAGCGGTCCCTGAGGCCGGCGGTCCAGGCCCGCCCGAAGACGTGGAAGGCCCGGTCGGTGACGATGACCTGCCGCGAGCCGAGCCGTTCATAGGCCACGAAGGAGCCGGTGGGTCGCTCGGTGGGAACCGGGCCCGCGGCCTCGTCACCGGTCAGCCACAAGGCCTCGGTGACGTCCAGTCCGAGCTCTCCCAGCGCCACCTCCAGTTCGACGATGGCTGGTACGCCGTCCCTGCCCTTGGGGTGCATGACCTCTTCGGCGATCTGATGCATGGGCAGCACCCAGCCCTGGTTGTTGACCAGCGAGGTGCCGTCGGGCCAACTCCACTGCGGGTAGAAGCGTCCGGAGTCCACCGCAGCCATGCCCATCGTCGCGATGAGCAGCTTGGTCGGGTAGCCGCCGATCCACCTCGAAAAGGTGGGCCAGCCGACCGTCTCCTCGTCGATCCCGTGGTTGGGCGCGATGTAGCGCGCGACGGCTTTCAGGTCGCCCGATTCGACCAGGTCCAGGACCCCCTCGACCGTCGGCTCGGTGGCGACCCCGGTCAGATGGCGGGCCACGTCGAGGGCCTCGGCGACCGTGGCGCGCCACATCGGGACGGTGACCATCGCCGGGTGGTCGGCCCAGTTGATGGTGCGCAAGTCATCGGAGCGGCGCTCGCCGAGCAGGATGGCGCCGACCGCATCCTCGTGTCTGGCCACCAGATCGACCAGCGCACCGCGCGAGGGTCGGGACGGCAGCGCCCCGTCGAGCAGGTTGGCGGCCTGCGCCCCGGCCAGGAAGTCCTGGAGGCTCGAGAACGGCGCCCGGTGCCAGCATCCTTGCGCCAGCGAGGGGGTGATCCACTCGGCCCGCATCAGTTGCCAGCCCTCGATCACCAGATCCTGGTGATGCATCGCCAGGGCATCCGCACTCGAGGAGGCCTCGGCGTTGTCTCGAAACGCCGAGCACCACCGCCAGTACTCGGTGGCCACCGTGCGCAATCCCGCCTGCAGACGAGCGGTGCGACCGTGTGCTCGGATCGGCAGGTTGCGACCCAGGAACGGAAGCCTGGTGATGTCTCGATGGACGAGTTTCAGGACCCTCCGGATCACCGGTTCCTCATCGGCACCGGTGGCCGACCGGACCGCGATCGCCACCAGGCGGCGGAGGTCCTCGTGGGCCAGACATGCCAGCAGGGGCATTCCCAGCGACAGGTGCCGGCCGTTGACCTCGACCGTCGGTTCGGGGACCAGGCTCACCTCGGAGGGCCAGTACGGCGTGTGCGGGTCCAGGGACACACGTAGGCGTCGTACCTCCTCCACCGAGAGGGGGACGCCCCGGTGCTCAGGCGTGGTGGGCCAGAAACGGGTCGCGTTCAAGATCACCGCAGAGAGCAACAGTGCCCACATCACGACGTAGCCGGGGTTGACGAACAGGGCCATCGAGAAGACGACGGTGGCGCCGATGACCACCAGGACCGCGAGCCCCGCGACCACCAGCCATGCCCGCTGCGCCTCGCGGGCTGCTTCGAGCAGGCGGATCCGCGCCTCGTGCAATGCAGCGGCCGAGGCGTTCGGATCCAGCGGGTCTTCCGCCTGGGGCGGTCTCACTGCTCCATGGTCGTCTGGACCGGTCGATCACGTGGGCCTTTTGGCCGAACCCGTCGACGCGATGCCGGCGACAATCGGGGCCCGTTCGTCAGTCAGCGGTGGCGACGCGATCCTCCAGATAGCGCGGGTCCACGTCACCGGTGATCCCGCGCGCGGCCGCCTGCCGACCCAGCACGAAGACGTAGGCGAAGAAGGCGACCTCGGCCACGACGCCGATGCTGACGCGCGCCCAGGTCGGCAGACCCGAAGGCGTGACGAATCCCTCGATGACACCGCTGACGAACAACACCATCACCAGGCCCAGCCCGACGGTGGCCACGGTGCGACCCTCGCGAGCCACCGACTGGCTCCGGGTCAGGGCCCGCGGCTCGATCCACGACCAGAACAACCTTGCTCCCACTCCCCCGGCCACGAAGACCGCGGTGAGTTCCAGCAACCCGTGGGGCAGGATCAGACCCCAGAAGTGCTGGCCCTGATCGGCTCGGATCATGATCGACCCGATGATCGCGAGGTTCTCCACGTTGGAGAACAACACGAAGACCAGCGGGAGGCCGAGGATTCCCAACGCGAGGCACAGCATCGCCACCCAGGCGTTGTTGATCCACACCTGGAAGGCGAAGTGGCTCGCGGCATAGGTGCTGTAGTAGCCCTCGAAGTCCTCGTTGACCAGTTGGTCGATCTCTGCCGGGGACAGCAGCGATTGCTCGACGTTGGGGTTCTCGAGCAGCCAGAGCATCATCACCGCGGTCACGACCACGTTGGCCGCCAGGCAGCCCAGCCACCAGTAGCGCAGTCGGTACAGCGCCGCGGGGAAGCGCTCGGAGAAGAACCGCCCGAACCCACGCCAGGTGCTGACCCGCGCGCCCACGGCGCGGTTGCGCGACCTGGCCAGGATCGAGGAGAGATGGGCGACCAGCGTGGGGTCGGGTGCCGAGGTCCGTACGACCGAGAGATGGGTGGCGACCTGTTGGTAGCGCTCGACGAGTTCGTCGCTCTCTGGGCCGGTGAGTCGGCGTCGGCTCGCCAGTTCCTCGAGGCGCTGCCACTGCGGGGCATGCGCGAGCACGTAGGCGTCGAGGTCCACGGCGCCACCCTAGTGACCGGCCGGCCGCTCACTAGACTTCCCACGATGTCGCTCCCCGAGTTCGCCACGCTCACCACCGATGACCTGGTCACCGGCGAGGCTGTCGCGCTCGACCTTCCACCAGCGGGTCTGGGGATGCGCATCGCCTCGGGACTGATCGACATTCTCATCACGCTCATCGTCTTCGCCGCAGCCGTCTTCATCTTCGTCACCGCCGCTCTCCAGACCAGCGGCGCGCTGCTGCACGCGGCCCAGATCGCGACCCTGGTGACGGTCTTTCTCATCTTCCCCGCGACCCTGGAGACCATGACCGGGGGCAAGTCCATCGGCAAGCTCGCCTGTGGGCTGCGCACCGTGCGGGACGACGCCGGCCCGATCACCTTCCAGCACGCCTTCGTCCGTGCCCTGATCGGGTTCGTGGAGATCTATGCCTTCACCGGGGTGCCGGCCTTCTTCTCCTCGTTGCTCAGTTCACGCGGCAAGCGGCTCGGCGACTACGCCGCCGGAACCTATGTCGTCCGCGATCGAGTTCGGCTGCGCCTGAGCCCGCCACCGGCGATGCCCCCGCACCTGGCCGCCTGGGCGCGCTCGGCCGACATGGCCGCGCTACCGACCGGCCTGATGATCGCGGTGCGTCAGTTCCTGGCGCGGTTGCCCACGATCGACCCGGGTTCGCGAGCCAACCTCGGCGCGCAACTGGCCGAGCAGGCCGCGAAGTACGTCGCACCGCCCCCACCGCCCGGCACCACCCCGGAGGCGTACCTGAGCGCGGTCATCGCCTCGCGGCGCGAACGCGATCAGGCGCGTCTTGAACGCGAGAGCCAACTGAGGCGGCGCCTGACCTCCTCCGGCTAGGAGCGCGCGGGCGAGGCCGCTCAGGCGCGACGCGTGTAGGCCAGGTCCACGATCGTTCGTCCGGCCTCGACGCCTTTGCGTTCGAACCGGGTCACCGGGCGGTCCGACCAGCGTTCGACCTGCCCACCCACCAGGGCCGGCTCGGCATCGAGGACCTGCCGCATCTGGGTGGCGTAGTCACCCCAGTCGGTGGCCAACCGCCACACGGCACCGGGCTGGAGCCTCGAGGCGGCGATCGCGGCGAACTCGGGATCCACCAGCCGACGCTTGTGGTGGCGCGTCTTGGGCCACGGGTCGGGGAAGAACGTCCACAGTTCGGCCAGGCCCGCTTCGGGGATGAGGTGTTCGAGCACCCAGACCGCGTCCACACTGCAGAGCCGGACGTTCTCGGCGCCCGCATCGGCGATCCGCCACAGGCTGTCGGCGACGCCGGGCGCCCACACCTCGATCGCGAGCACGTTGTGATCGGGTCGCGCCGCGGCGAGCACGGCGGTCGCCTCACCGATGCCGGAGCCGATCTCGACGATCAACGGCGCATCGCGCCCGAACCAGTCAGCGAACGCGAAGCCAGGTTCGTCGAGCGCCGCATCGGGGATGACCCAACCCTCGTGGTGGGCCTCCCAGGCCTGAGCCTGAGTCGGGGTGAACCTGCTGCCGCGGCGCGAGTAGGAGAGGACCTCGCGAATGCGACGACCGTCCTCGGTGAAGCGCAGGTGTGGACGAGCGGGGGGTGTCGGAGGTGCCACGCTCAGCCGGCTCCGACCCTGATCGCGGTTCCGGCGAACGCGATGATCAGCACCGCCACGACGAAGAGCAGGCTCAGTCCCAAAATGACCGTGGCCACGATGCCGAGGATGCGCCCGATGGAGGCGTTGGACCGGCCGCCGATCGCGCCGTTGCCGGCGTCGATCTCGGCCACCACGCGGTTGCCCATCACCCACGCCACCGGACCCAGGATCTGGCAGGTCACCAAGCCCAAGATGCCCAGGATCAGCACCGTGGTGGCCTGCGGATGGTCCTGCGGGATCTGAGCGCCGTAGGGCGGCTGCTGGGGGTAGGCCGGCTGACCGTAGGGCTGTTGGGGGTACTGCTGTTGGGGGTACTGCTGCTGGCCGTACTGGGGCCGGCCGGACTGGGGCTGGCCGTACTGGGGCTGGCCGTAAGGAGACTGGCCGGGCTGCTGGGGGTCGCCGCCGGCGGGAGGCGGCGAGGGGTTGCTCATGGCGTCATCCTGCCAGTGCCTGTGCGGGTGAAATGCAGAAGACCCCCGCCAGCCGAAGCTGACGGGGGCCCTCTGGATGAATCGGTTCAGATCACTTGGTGATCTTCGTGACCCGACCGGCGCCGACGGTGCGGCCGCCTTCACGGATCGCGAACCGCAGACCGTCTTCCATCGCGATGGGCTGAATGAGCTCAACCGACATCTCGGTGTTGTCACCGGGCATGACCATCTCGGTGCCCTCGGGGAGGGTCACCACGCCGGTCACG
>JBFIDC010000142.1:0-8382 GCA_041581495.1 Nocardioides sp.
CCACCCCCGCCTCCGCCACCGGATCCCGGGGCACTCGACGTGCCCGAGGAGGAGGGCCCCGAGCTCGAATGGCCGGCCGAGGAGGACACGCCGCCGCCGGACCCGCCATTGCCCGTGGGAGACGCGCGCACGTACCGAATCGTGGTTCGGGTCCGCTGCGGCCGCTGGCGCACCACCACCTCGCGCTCGGGCACCTGCGCTGCCAGCGCCGCGGCGTACTCCTCCTGTTGCCGGACGTATTCGGCCCAGGCTTCGTCCTCGGCAGCCTGGGCGGCGAGGTCCTTCTCGGCTTGGGCGTCGGCTGCCTCGGCGGAGACCCGCCCGGCCAGCCACCCCGTGGCGCTCAAGGATGTCACCGTCAGCACGCCGGTCACGGCAGAGACGGCCACCCGGAACCGATTGCGACGTCGTGTCGTGTAGACCATGCCGAAACGGTGACGCAGTGACCGGCAACCGCGCGTCAACCGATGGTTAAGAGCACCTCATGAACTGGCGGCACGGGCGAAGACTTGATGCTGGCTTAATGCAGGCACGAGGCGCCCATAGGTGTGGGCGTCGCACGATGCGGCCATGAAGCCTGCCAATCTCATCGCCACCGCTGCCGCGCTCGTCGCCGGACTCGGGGGTGGGGGCGTCATGTACGCGGTCGCCGCCCAGCCGACGGCGAGCCCCACTTCAAGTCCGGTGCGCTCTGCTGCCGAGACCACGCCGGTCACGCAAGCAGTCGTCAAACCCCCCAAACCCCTGGTCCGCTACGCACCGTGCGAGCCCCCCGCCGTGCGCGAGGGCAAGGCCTGCGTGACCGACGTCGTCGAGACGGTGGTTCTGCCCGCGCTCGGCGGCTCGTCCGCGCCCGCTCAGCCCACCCACACCTCGGCTTCGAACCACGACGAGGACGACGATGACCACGGGTCGGGAGGTGGCCACAGCACGCCGCCGGAGCACAGCGATGACGACCACTCGGATGACGACCACGCCGAGGACGACGACCACGAGGACGACGACGACCACGCCGAGGACGAGGACGACGACAAGGACGACCATGAGGAAGACGACGACCACGAGGAAGACGACGACCACGAAGGTCACTAGGCGCGACCCCTCAGGAACCGGTGCCTCAGGATCTGGCCCCTCAGGACTTGGGGCGGACCGGCAGGCGCACCTCCACGCGTGTGCCCTGCCCCTGCGAACTGACGTGACTGCTGCCCCCGACCGACCGGGCGGTGCGCTGCACGATGTCGAGTCCGAGCCCCGTGCTCCCCGGTCGGCGTCGAGTCGGGTCGACGCCCGGCCCCGAGTCGGTCACCGCGAGCACGGCCTCGTGATCGACCACATCCAGGGTGACCTCGAACGCGGTGGCTTCGGGGGTGTGGGAGAAGACGTTGTCGATGAGAACATCGACCACGTCGGCGAGGTCGTCGGCGCTCAGCGGCACCGGCACCGCGCTGGTCGGCGTTCTGACGGTGAGTTGTCGGCCCTGGTCGTCGGCCAGAGCCGACCAGAACCCGACGCGATCGCGGACGGTCCGGGCTGCCTCACAACTCGCTGTCAGGTCGGTGCGGACCGGGCGTCGCGCCTCCTTCACGATCGCATCCACGGTTCGCTGAAGGGCGGCCACGTGGTCTTGAAGCCGGGCGGCGATCTCGGGCTGGTCGACCTGCTCGGCGTCGAGGCGCAGCGCCGTCACGGGGGTCCGCAGTCGATGCGAGAGGTCGGCGACCACGCCGCGTTCGGCCACCAGCAACTCACCGGTTCGCTCGGCCAGTCCGTTGAGCGCTTGGGCGAGTTCCTGGGTCTCCTCGGTGCCGCTCACCTCGGCTCTGGCACCCAGGTTGCCCTCCCGCAGCGAGTGCGCCACCGCCGCGACCTCCCGCAGCGGCTCACTGATGCGCCGCCCCAGGCCGGCGGCCATGAGCCAGGCTCCGACCATGAGGACGAAGCCGAGAGCCAGGATCCCGGTCCAGGCGCGGGTCACGCCCTCGGTGAGTTGCTCGGTAGTCACCTCGCTGCGCACCACAGCGGTCCCGTCTCCCATGACGACCGGCAGCAGCACGCGTCCGCCGGCGTCGTCAACCACGGTGAAGGCGGCGCCGTTGGCCGCGCGAACCACCTCGGGGTCGGTCGCGATCTCGGCACTGCCGCCGATCACCTGACCCGTGCTGGTCACCACCACCGTCTGCGGCGGCGAGCGCTGGTCCAGGTCGCTGACCAGTCGGCGCAACGCGTTGTTCGGGTTCACGCCCGCCACCAAGATGGCCACGTTGCGAGCCTCCTGGTCGGCCATGGCCATGGCCCGGTCCTCGGCCAGGGTCCTGACGAGCAGGCACAGGGGGATCACGAATGAGGCGACGACCGCGGACGTGGTGGCCAGGACCAGCCACGAGATGCGGCGTCTCAAGACGGGCCGTCCTTCAGGGGATCCACGAGTCGAACTCCGACGCCCCTCACGCTGATCAGATAGCGCGGCTCAGCGGCGCTCTCGCCCAACTTGCGGCGAAGCCACGACAGGTGTACATCGACGGTCCGGTCGGCCCCGCCATAGGCCTGCTGCCACACCTCGGCCAGCAGTTCGCGCTTGGTCACGACCTGCCCTTGCCGGTGGGCCAGAGCGAGCAGCAGGTCGAACTCCTTGCGCGCCAACTCCAGCGGTTGCCCCGCGAGCGTCGCCACCCGGGTGCCTTCGTCGATCACGAGTTCACCCACGCGCAGCGGCAGCTGTTCGCTCGCCGGCGCCGCTCGTCGCAGCACCGCCCTGATCCGGGCAGCGACGTGGTCGAGGCCAAAGGGTTTGACGACGTAGTCGTCGGCGCCACCGTCGAGCGCCTGCACCATCGTCGGGTCATCGTCTTGGGCGGTGATGATGATGATCGGCACCGCGCTGGCCGCGCGGATCATCGAGACGAGCGTCAGCCCAGAGACGTCGGGAAGCCCAAGGTCGAGCAGCACGACGTCAGGAGTGTTGGCCAGGATCTGCTCGAGTCCGGGGAACCCTGCCTCCGCGGCCAACACCGCGTGGCCGCGCTCCTCGAGTCCTCGCTGCAGCGAGGTACGGATGGCAGTGTCATCCTCGATGATGAGTACGCGGGCCATGCTCGGAGGCTAACCCTCCGAACCCACCCGCGACCCGTGAACAATCCGAAGGGAGCGCCATGACCGGTCACCGACCTTTCTACTTGGCGTTCCTGACCTGGCTCGCCGTGGTGGCCGTGGGTTCGACGCTGGTGTGGGCGGTCGTGGGACACGCCGGACGCAACGTTGCGCAGAGCGACACCGACACCATGGCGTCGGCACCCGAACTCTCGGGGGCACCGACTCCCACTGGTTCGCCGAATCCCTCCACGTCGCCGTCTTCGACCAAGAAGCCGACCCGAAAGCCCAGCCCCACTCAGACGACCTCGGCGCCCCCGAGCACGCCGTCCAGCAGCACTGGCGGCTCGACGGGTGGACACGCGTCGCCGAGCGCGACGGCGAGCCCGAAACCGCCGTCGTCGGCGTCCTCGTCGACGGCTCCCTCTGGGCAGGCTCAACGGCGCACCTGGCAGGGAACCGCCGGCACGGTGGTCGCCTCCTGCTCGGGCTCGCGGATCTCGCTGGTCGCCGCTCAGCCCAACAGTGGCTGGCGAGTCGAGGTGGAGGACCGCGGACCCGAGGAAGTCTCGGTCCACTTCAAGAAGTCCGAAGACAGCGACCGGAGCGCCGCCCGGAGATCATCCTCCTCCGAGGAGGTCGAGGTGCACGCGCGCTGCGTCAAGGGGGCGCCGGCCTTCAACGTCGAAGACTGATCGCCACTTCGCGTCGCGTCGAGCCGGCGCGGTGGGCGTAGGGTCAGGGCTCGCCCCCACCCGGAAAGCAGGCTCGGCCCATGTGTTTCTCGCTTGAGGCCGACCTCGTCGTCGGTGTCGCACTCCTGCCTGTCGCGGCGGTCTCGCTCCGCGAGGTGCGCCACATGCGCGAGGTGCCGTTCGCGGCGTTGCCGCTGCTGTTCTCGCTCCACCAGTTCATCGAGGCCGTGGTGTGGGCTGGGGTCGATGGGCACGTGTCGGCGGGGGTGCAGCAGGTGGCTGCGATGGCCTACCTGATCATCGCCTTCCCACTCCTACCCATCCTCTTCCCGCTATCGGTGCTGCTCCTCGAACCGCGGGGTGCCCGACTACGTGTGGCACCGTTCGTCGCCCTCGGCGCCGTGGTGTCGACCTACTTCGCTCTGGCCGTGCTCACCGGGCCGATCCGCGTGGTCGCCCACCCCCGAGCGCTGGCCTACGTCGCCGAGTTGGAGAACGGGGTGCAGTGGACCGGGTTGTACGTCATTGCCGTGATCGGGCCCTCCCTGCTCTCGGGCTACCGCTCGCTGGTGGCGTTCGGGGTGCTCAACCTGATCGGCCTCAGCACCGTGGCCCTGGTCTATGCCGAGGCCTTCACCTCGATCTGGTGTGTGTACGCGGCGCTGACGTCGGTCTTCATCGCCGCACACATGGTTCTGCGGCGCCGCCTGCCCGACTCGGACCGCCTTCAGGGTCACGCCACGGTTGTCCACGCGCGACCGTAGGGTTGCCTGGTGTCCGCCCCCACTGCCCCTCCCGCCTCCGCAACACCGGTGGTCGAGGTGCTTGCGGCTGCGGTTGAAGCGCTGGGCGGCGAACGTCGCGACGGCCAGGTTCAGATGGCCGAGGCGGTCGCCGAGGCGATGGCCGACGGCAACCATCTGCTGGTCCAAGCGGGCACCGGCACCGGCAAGTCGCTGGCCTACCTCGTCCCGAGCCTGCTCCACGATCGCCGGGTGGTCATCGCGACCGCCACGCTCGCCCTCCAGCATCAACTCGTCGAGCGAGATCTGCCGCGCCTGGTCGAGGCGGTCGGCGACAAACCAGGAGTCGACGCGACGTACGCCGTGCTGAAGGGGCGGTCCAACTATGCGTGCCTGCACCGCATCCGCGAGGGGGTGCCCGACGACCAGGGGGTGTTGATCGAGGCCCCGAAGGGCTCCATGGCCACCAAGGTCCTCGAGTTGCGGTCCTGGGCCGAGGAGCAGGTGGAGTCCAAGGGCACCGGTGAACGCGACAACGCGCCGCGGCACACCGAACGCGAGTGGCGGCAGGTCGCGGTCAGTCACCGTGAGTGCCTCGGGGCCGCGAAGTGCCCCTTCGGCGCCGAATGCTTCGCCGAACTGGCCCGCGAGAAGGCGCACAAGTCGCACCTGGTCATCACCAACCACTCGCTGTTGGCGATCGACGCCATCGAGGGCGTGCCGATGATCCCCGACTACGACGTCGTGGTGATCGACGAGGCGCACGAACTCACCGCTCGGGTCACCCAGGCCGCCACCGACGAACTCTTCGCCGCCGATGTCGATCGCGCCGCACGCCGCTCCCAGCGCCACGTCGAGGGCTCCGAGGCCGACGATCTGGCCGACGCGGGCGAGGCCTTGCGCCGCGCGATCGGCGACCTCGAACCCGGCCGCATCGACCGCCTCCCCGAGGAGTTGAGTGACGCACTGGTGTTGGTGCGTGATGCGGCACGCTCGTGCGCGTCGGCCTACCCCAAGGCCGATGCGTCGGTGGAGCCCGACGCCGGCCTGGCGCAGGCCAAGGGGGCGGTCGCCGACGTCTTCTCGACCGCCGAACGGATGGCGGCCAATCTCGAGTCAGACGTGCTGTGGCTCTCTGAGGGCAACGACCGGATCCCCCCGCGGTTGTGTGTGGCGCCGCTCCAGGTGTGGGGGCCGATGCGCGACAAGTTGCTCACCGACAAGGCGGTCGTCTTCACCAGCGCCACCTTGCGACTCGGGGGCGACTTCGGGCCGGTGGCCGCCAGTTTCGGACTCAAGAACTCCGAGGTGATCCTCGACGGCCAGGACTCGCCCGAGCGGACCGACGCGGTCTTGCCGTGGCGGGGACTCGATGTCGGCAGCCCCTTCGACTACGCCCGCCAGGGGATCCTCTACGTCGCCAAGCATCTGCCCCCTCCGGGGCGTGACGGGCTGGGCAAGGCTCAACTCGATGAGATCGCCGACCTCGTCGACGCCGCGGGCGGTCGGACCCTCGGGCTGTTCTCGAGCCGTCGTGCCGCCGAGACCGCAGCCGAGGCGATCCGCGAACGGCTCCCGCACCTGACCACGCTGGCCCAGGGTGATGCTCAGCTGCCCGAACTGGCCAAGCAGTTCGTCGAGGATCCGCACACCTGCCTGTTCGGCACCCTGTCGTTGTGGCAGGGGCTCGACGTGCCGGGGGAGACCTGCCAACTCGTGCTGATCGACCGGATCCCGTTCCCACGCCCCGACGATCCGCTGATGAGCGCCCGCCAACGCGCCGTCGACAAGGCCGGCGGCAACGGGTTCATGCAGGTGGCAGCCAGCCACGCCGCACTGCTGCTCGCCCAAGGATCGGGCCGGCTCATCCGCACCACAACCGACCGCGGCGTGGTCGCGGTTCTCGACCCGCGGCTGGCCACGGCGCGCTACGGCTCGTTCCTGACCGCCAGCCTGCCGCCGATGTGGACCACCACCGATCCGGCCGTGCCTCGTCAGGCGCTGGCTCGCCTGGCGGGGGTCAGTTCGCCAACCGGTTGAACCCGTCGTACCCACCGCGCGGCTTGCCGACCTTGAAGAACGCCGCCAGCGTGGGCGCGACATCAACGGTGCGGGCGTGCCGCGGGCTCGACTTCCGCTTCGGGATCGCCTTGTGGCCGCCGCTGAGGAAGAACGGGATCTGCCGGGTCGCGGGGTGGCCGTGGTTGCCGGGGATCGGGTTGGAACTGACGGGGTTGGGGTCGCTGAAGCGCCACCCGGCCTCGCAGAAGACCACGACGTCTCCGGCCTCACGGCCCAGGCGCAACCACGACTTGGTGCGTGCGGGAGCCTTCATGACGCCGGGAACGCCGACGGCGATGGCCTGCATGCGGGCGATGGCGGCCTTGCGTTGGGCGGCCGGTCCGGTCCAATACAGCAGTTCGGCGCCGCCGTTCTGGGCGATCTGGACGTTGCCGGCCAACAGGGGGTCAGCCTCGAGCGGACCGGTCAGGGTGATGACCTTGTCGGGTGCCGACCAGTCCATCGAGTGATCGGCAAGGACCACGAGCATCGAGCGACTCCAGCGGCCCGAGGACTTGAGGGCATCGACGAACCGGCCGATCTGAGCATCGGTCTGGGCCAGTGCGGCACGCCGTGCGGCCTTGAGCCCGAGCGGTCCGGTCAGGTCGCTGTGCCCGACCCGGTCGATGTCGCCGAGGTTGACGAACATCAGGTGGGGGTCGACGTCCTCGAGCATCGCCAGGGCCGCCTCCATGGTGAAGACGTCGGGCGCGTGGCCCGAGACCGGGATGATCGGTGCGGGTTCCCACCGTGCGGTGGCGCGCTCACCGAAGACGCCGTAGAGGTATTCCTTGCTCAGCACCGTGCCGGTGCGGTAGCCCGACCGGTTGAGCCGCTCGATGATGGTGCGGACCTTGATGTCACTGGCCCGGTCCATGTCGCGGGTCTCGCCCAGCGAGCGGTCGAAGATGCTGTTGGCCGGAACCCCCGAGCGGTCGGGCCGCACGCCGGTCATCATCATCACGTGGTTGGGGATGGTCTCCATGATCGGCATCGACGAGGCCCGCGGGAACCGGTAGCCACCGTCGCGCAGCGCCAGCAGGTTGGGCGTGACGTCGGCCGCGATCTCATCGGGGCGGCAGCCATCGATGACCAGCACGTAGGCGCGCCGGCGCGGGAAGCGCGGCTTGCGTTTGCCCGGCTTGCCCCGGCCGGCGACCGCCGACCCGGCGGCCGTTGAGAGCACCACACCGGCGCCACCGGCCGACAGCAGGGAACGCCGCCCGGTGCGGATCTCGGCGAGGCCACGGGCGAACGGGGCGTCAGGACCGACGCTGCGGTTCGGGTTGTTCGGTTCGCACATCAGGCACCTACCGGCTTGTTGACTTCGTGGACGGTGTTGGACCCGGCGGTCGTCGCCATGGACTTGGTCCAGGTCACCGAGGTGTTCTGCTCGGCTCGGTCGCCGATGATGAACCAGTCGAACTGTGCCCGCTTGCTGGTGATGTCGAGGACCGAGAAGCCGTGGTCGTCGAAGTTGAGGTACTTGATGTGCGGGTTGTTGGCCAGGATCGTCTGCTCCACCGGGATGCTCGCGGTCCGCCGGGGTGCGCCGAGCAGGTCCTTGAGGTTGTTGGAGGTGATCGAGGAGCAGACGAACTCAACCCCCGCGCTTCCACCGAGCGGGTAGGACCCGCGGTTGAACGGCAGGTCGCAGGCCCACCCGGAGTGGATGTCGCCGGTCACGAAGACCACGTCCTTGACCTGGTGGTCGTCGAGGTGGGCGAAGACCTCGCGGCGGTCGGCGGTGTAGCCGTCCCACTGGTCGACGTTGTACGGCGAGCCGTCCTGCGGCA